>USPE01000317.1 GCA_900556545.1 uncultured Peptococcaceae bacterium
TTTATCTTTGGTATAGATATCTACTTCCATCGCAATATTCTGAGAATGTGTTTTATCCATCATAAAGGAAAGAATTAGGTAATAAATGATGGAGTAAATCATGATGGATAAATCAAACAGCAACGCACAAGCGATATAGATACAAACATTTACCATAAGGCCCAAACGCCCCACGCTAAAATGTTTCAATTTTTTTGTAAAATACACGCCCAGCACATCGGTGCCGCCGCAGCAAGCTCCATTCTTTAAAGTGATCCCAACACCCCAGCCGGCAATACTGCCGCCAACAAAGCAAGCAGTCAATGTATCTGTAATAACTGGTACTTCCGGACTTGGAATCAGCGTTAAAAAAATCGACTGACTGATGACACAAATCACTGTTTTGATAAAAAAGCCCCGTCCCAGTGAATGAAACGCCAAAATAAATACAGGAATGTTAAACAGAAAGTACAGGATACCGGCAATATCCACAGAACCAGGTTCCAAACTGGTGTACCGGAACAATATGGTTTGTATTACCTGGCCAATGCCTACAAAGCCGCCATTATACAATCCCATTGGAACAACAAAGAAATTTAAACCGAACGAAAAAATTAACGTGCCTAACACCGCAAAAATAACTTTCTTTCCTTCCGTCATTCGTTGTTCTCGTGTCATTTCCATAAATCTTTGCTCCTCTTCTCTATAATTTTAACTCTCTATAATTTTAACGATTGCCTCTGGTTTCTCTGATTATAGTCTGTATTCCCTGGTTGTGTCCGCAGAGCATGCCAAACAAGCAAAAGATATGTAAAACAGCGCACTGCCAAAGCAATGCGCTGCGAAAAGTTTATATCTAATTTTGATAATCAATCATTATTTGCTAGCCAGTTCATGATACATGGTGTCTAACATTTCATCTGTAATGTAAACAGGCATGTTGCGCAGGTTTGGATGAACGCTGATACGAACCAGATCAGCAATCTGTTCTTCTGTTAAGTTCAGATCTTTCAGACCGTTACGCAGACCCAATCTTTCTTTCAGAGCATGGATTTCGTCAGCCATTTCGTTCATGTCTTTGAAACCTAATTTAGCTGCAAATTCGTTTACACGTGGACCAGCTTCTGCATCGTTCGCAATGATGTGAGCAAAATAGTCTACAGTCAGACCGCAAGCTTCACCATGTGGAATATGATGCAGGTTGGTCAATGGGAAGGAACATGCATGAGAACCGGTTGTCAAAGGAATGGTAAATGCCAGACCAGCCATTACGGATGCTTCAGACATTTTTTCTCTGGCTTCAACGTCCTGAGGATCTTTGTAAGCGCGTTCCAGATATTTGAATACTAAATCAGTAGCATGTAATGCAACTGCATCACAGATTGGCTGATGGTTTTTGCTCCAGAAACCTTCAATAGCATGACACAATACGTCGATACCGCAGCCAGCAGTTACTTTTGGTGGGCAGCTATAGGTTAATTCTGGGTCAATAACAGCCAGTGTTGGGTAGAAGTTTAAGCTGTTGATTGGAGCTTTTTTACCCAAAGCATGGTTGGTTACAACAGATACTTTTGTAACTTCGGAACCTGTACCGGATGTAGTTGGTACAGCAATCAGTGGCAGATGTTCTTTTGGCAGCTGTTTGCCTGTGCCATGATATTCAGCGATGGATTCATCGGTCATGCATACAGAAGCAGCAGCTTTTGCAGCGTCCATTGCGGAACCGCCGCCCAGTGCTACTACGAAACCATGTTTATTTTTTCTGATAACATCAGCGCAAGCATCGATTTCTGTTACATCTGGGTTAGGAGAAACATCACCGAAAGCAGCTGTTAAAGCACCATTGCTGCTGTCAACGATTTTCTGAGCCAGACCATTGGTCAAGAAGAATTTGTCTGCTACCAGCAAACCATTTGCAATGCCCAGTTCCTGTGCGATTTCGTCAATTTTATTGATCAGGCCAGCGCCAAATCTAATTTCTACTGGCTGAATATAATTCCAAGATGCCATAATTAGTATCCACCTTTCAAAATATCAAAATAATAAATAATTTATATCTTAGTTACCCTAGTAAGACAGGCCATCTACTCTTTTGTTAAATAGACAGCCTGTCAAAAAGTTCATATTTGCAATATTACAAATACAATCATTTAATTATTTTACAATAGCTACAGCTGTTGTATAGTCTGGGTTCTTTTCTACAGTTGCTAACTGTTCGTCGATCCAAGTCAGAACTTCATCAATTTTTGGCAGAACTGCATCCAGTTCTTCTTTGGTGATGGTCAGTGGAGGACAAATGGACATGGTGTTTTCACGACCATACAGATGAACGTTGTATTCGTTTTCCAGTTTAGCAATAGCCTGTGCTTTAATAGCATTTGGGCAACCATAGTAATCCAGTGGTTCACGAGTTGCTTTGTCTTTTACCAGTTCAAATGCTGTGAACAGACCAATGTGTCTAGCTTCGCCAACACAAGCATGTTTTTCAACCATTTCGTCTTCCCATTTAGCCAGATAAGCGCCAACTTCATTTACATGGTCGCAAACATTGTGTTCCAGATAGTAGTCAACTGCTGCATTACCAGCTGCGCAAGCCAGTGTATGACCACTGTAGGTCAGACCGCACTGCAGTACATGGTCTTCAAAATATTTGCTGATTTCTTTGCTCATTACTACGCCGCCCAGTGGAACGTAACCGCAGGTAACACCTTTAGCGAATGTGATGATATCTGGTACGAT
>USPE01000318.1 GCA_900556545.1 uncultured Peptococcaceae bacterium
GTCGGCAGAAATCTCCATCCAGAGGTGGACTTTCTGCAAAGAGATTGCCCTCTTGGGGGAAGAAAGTTATTACTATCGTGTTTAGAACAGCGCGATCTTTTTCCTACAGTAAATTTACACTATCTTGCGACAGACATTTTCTTGACGAAAAATTTACCATCATGTAGAATATTCTTATATGCGCAGTTCTGTGTTTAGAGGAGGATGCTGCGCAAAAATTTATTATGGGGGCGTTTAAACATGAAGAAGGGCTTGAAAAAAACAAGTCTGGCAGTTTTGGCAACCTTTACCTTGGGGTTGCTTTTGGCCGGCTGCGGCGGTGCCGACAATGCAGAGCAGGGGGCTGCAGACGGAGAGCAGACCAATGACAAGGTGAAAGCAGGATTTATTTATATTGGTTCGGCAAAAGACGGCGGTTATTCTCAGGTGCATGATGATGGCCGTCTGGAAATGATTGCTAACATCGGGGAAGACAAAGTAGAAACACTGGTGCGGGAAGATGTGCCGGAAAACCAGACAGTAGAAAATGTCATGAATGAAATGATCGACCAGGGCGCAAATATTATTTTTGCTAACAGCTATGGGTTTCAGGATTATGTAAAAAAAGTGGCGGAAGCCCATCCGGATGTTAAGTTTATGCATTTTTCCGGCAGTATTTTGGGTGACAACTATGGCAACTACTTTGGCAGAATGTATCAGCCAAGATATCTGTCCGGTATTGCTGCAGGGATGACCACCGAAAACAATAAAATCGGTTTTGTGGCTGCTATGCCTACACCGGAAGTCATTCGCGGCATCAATGCCTTTACTTTAGGGGTTCGTTCTGTCAACCCGGAAGCTACTGTACAAGTGGTATGGACCAATACCTGGTATGACCCTGCAGTAGAAAAACAGGCTGCTGAATCTCTGCTGGATGCCGGTGTAGATACGGTTGCGCAGCATCAGAACACCACTGCAGCTGTACAGGCTGCCAGTGAACGGGGCGCTTATTCTGTAGGTTATAATCTGGATATGCGGGAAGCTAATCCGGAAGGCTTCATTGTATCTCCTGTATGGCACCTGGGCGCAATTTACACCGAACAGGTGCAGTCTGTATTAGATGGCACCTGGGAAGCAACCTCCTATTGGGGCGGCATTGCAGAAGGGGCTGTAGATATTTCTGAATTTGGCGATTGCGTTTCTGAAGAAACCAAAGCTGCTGTAACAGAAGCCAGAGAAAAAATCGTCAGCGGTGAATTTGATGTGTTTGCAGGCGAAATCAAAGACCAGAACGGTAATGTGATGGTTGCAGAAGGGGCAGCACTCAGCGACGAAGAACTGCTGCAAATGACATGGTTTGTAGAAGGTGTTGTTGGCGACACCACAATGACACAGCAGTAAACTGAAGATAAACAGGGGAAAAATAATGAATCAAGTGGCTTATATCTCAATGAAAAATATTGTCAAAACATTTGGCAAGGTAGTGGCCAGCAATCATGTCAATTTCAGTGTCCATAAGGGCGAAATTCATGCGCTGCTGGGTGAGAATGGAGCCGGGAAAAGTACGTTGATGAACATGCTGTCAGGGATTTACCTCCCTGATGGCGGTTCTATTTTTATTGAAGGAAAAGAGGTACATTTCTCAGCGCCGAAGGATTCTATTGCAGCCGGAATCGGCATGGTGCATCAGCATTTTAAGCTGATTGATGTGATGACAGCGGAAGAAAACGTGATCCTGGGCAAAAAAGGATTGTTTTTCCGCAAGGATGAATCCCGCAAAATTGATGCGTTGGCAAAGCAATTTGAATTGGATGTTGATCTACATAAAAAAGTTTCCGATATGTCGGTGGGGGAAAAGCAGAATCTGGAGATTTTGAAGGTGCTGTATCAGGGCGCAAGAATTTTGATTCTGGATGAGCCCACAGCGGTGCTGACACCGCAGGAAACCCGCAAGCTGTTTGCCATTATGCGCAAGATGAAAGCGGAAGGCTGTGCAGTTATTTTTATCAGCCATAAGATGAATGAAGTGATGGAGATTACCGATAAAATTACTGTGCTGCGTAAAGGAGAAACCATTCAAACGTTAAATACAGCGGACACCACACCAAAGCAGCTGACAGATTTGATGGTGGGCCGCGCGGTGGATTTGACCATCGAACGGCTGGAACAGCCTGCCGGCTCCGAAGTGGTGCAGGTGCAGGGACTGACGGTATTAAAACGGGAAGGGACACCGGCGCTGCAAAATGTCAGCTTTGCCCTGCGCGGCGGGGAGATTCTGAGCGTGGCCGGAATCGCCGGCAGCGGGCAAAAGGAGCTGTGTGAGGCTCTGGCCGGACTGCAGAAAGTGAAAGAGGGCAAAATTCTGTTTCAAGGTGAAGATCTGGTAGGGCAAAGCCCCAAAGAGATTCGCCGCAGAGGCATCAGCATGAGTTTTGTGCCGGAGGATCGTCTGGGAATGGGACTGGTTGGTTCCATGGGAATGACAGGCAACATGATGCTCCGTGGTTATAATGAAGGACGTGGAATTTTTGCGAACCGCAAAGAACCAAAGGAATTGGCCGAAAAGATCGTAGACCAGCTGCAGGTATCCACACCGAGCGTCAATACTCCGGTCAGCCGTCTTTCCGGCGGTAATGTGCAGAAAGTACTGGTAGGACGCGAGATTTCCGCAGATCCTACGGTATTGATGGTGGCATATCCGGTCCGTGGACTGGACATCAACTCTTCACTGACGAT
>USPE01000319.1 GCA_900556545.1 uncultured Peptococcaceae bacterium
TTTTCTCGGCACAAGATACATTAACTGGAATAGTTGCAGCAGAAGATTGGGTTCCAACTGCAGTCAGGTAAGCAGGAATCTGGTTTTTGATCATCATAAAAGGATTCTTTTTGCCAATTGCGCCGGCAATTACAAACATGACAAACAAGTAAATTAACTGCAGTGGAATAGCAATACAGAATACTTTCCACAATACGCCTAAAATGCTGAATACTTGACCGGAGTAGGTAATATTGGCAAATGTACCGGCAATGTAAACTGGTAAGAATGGAATAATAATTTTTTCCAACACTTTACTGATAATTGCCTGAAATTCCATTACAGCATGATACAATACTTCTCCGCGGCCGGAGGTACGTACATAAGAAATGCCGATCCCCATAATAAAGGCAAATACGATAGCCCCCGTTACATCAAACATTGGTTCCAGTGGGATATTGACCAAGGAAGATAACATCCCTGCGTTTGGATCGCCAATATCGGTTGCCAGTTCAGTACCAAGGATGTTAGGGAATACTGTGGTTGCTACTGTGTAAGCCAGTGTACCGGCTACAATGGTAGAACCATAAGCAATAGCAGTGGTAATGCCCAGTAATTTGCCTGCTCCTTGTGACAAATCTGCAATCCCAGCGATAACAAAAGATAAAATAAGAAATGGAATGACAAATTTTAAAAACAGTGAGAAAACAGAGGCCACAGTTACTAAAATTTGTACTAAAATTTCAGGAAGAAAGGCGCCAACCAGAATACCGGCGACAATCCCCAGTAATAATTTTGGGACTAAACCCAGCCCTTTTTTTTCGTTAGACAAAAGAAAACCTCCTTATATTTTATAACTTTGACAAGTATAATACAGTATGCAAGAAAAAGAAAGGGGATTTTGATACATTTTTTTAATATTGTGTATATTTTTTGTTAAAAACAAAAAAGTGTGTCAAAGTGATACCAATTAGAAAAATCTTTGAGAGAAAAACAGGTGTGTGTAACAGGTACATTTTTATTGAAAAAATCTTTTATGTATGGACATTTGTAATTTGTTTGCATATTGGCTACTTTTTATAAAAGTGTCTTTCAAGGAAAGACAAAAATAAATTGCGTCGCATAATTTCATAATTATGTATCATAATTATGAGACGGTAATGAATCTTTAAATTGTGTAAATTATTCAAATATGTGATATAGATTATGTTATAATCATAACAGGAAAAATGTGAAAAGGAGAGTAATCATGATTTTAACCAATCCAGATGAACAGGTATGGAATTTATTGACAGGGGGAGCGGGTTCTTCTGTTGGGCGTAAAGAATTAGATAAATTGAAAAGATTATTGCAAGAAAGGAACATCTTTTTTGTTGTGGATCACGATACACGTTATCATTGGATTCGTTTACGCAGTCGTCGTGATTTGCAAATGATACAGGTTAAGGCTGATGTTGTGGCAACAGGAGAGGTGGCGTTGTTGGAGATCCGTTATGCTGGTCAGGTGGTGACAGGGTTGCATGCAACAGAGGCACTAGAACAATTACTGCAATATTATTTTGCAGAGGATACCACAGCTTTGAAAAATCATAGTGAAGGGATATAATAGAAACCCATACAGCAAAATTATTAGGGGAAAATTAAAAAGCCGCTCTTCAGTGATTGGATTTTGGTTCCAATTATTGAAGAGCGACTGGATAGTGTTTGCAATGGAAGTTTTATAAAATTGATTCACACCACCTATTGTGAGATGGTTTTTATATATCGTTAATATTATGCATTGCGTTCAGCGATGATTTTCAGCAATTTTAGCTGGAACTTCTTCATAATGATCTAACGTCATGGTAAATTTGCCGCGCCCCTGCGTCATCGCTTTTAAATCAATAACGTATTTTTGTACTTCAGACATGGGTGCTTGAGCTTGAATAACTTGCAGCTTGTGATCGTCTGTTGGTTCCATACCCAAAATACGTCCCCGTTTACTGTTTAAATCGCCCATGATATCGCCCATGTATGATTCCGGCACAGTGATTCTCATATCCATAATGGGTTCTAGCAGCACAGGAGAAGCTTGTTCTGCGCCTTTTTTGAAACCGCTGGAAGCTGCAATTTTGAAAGCCATTTCATTAGAATCTACAGGATGGTAAGAACCATCATATAAAGTAACTTTGATATTGCCTAATGGATAGCCAGCTAAAATTCCCTGGGTCATGGCTTCCCGTACCCCTTTTTCAACAGCTGGGAAATAGTTTTTTGGTACAGCACCGCCGAAGACTTCTTCTGTAAACAGGAAATCTTCGTCTGCATATGGCTCAATCCGCAGCCACACATCTCCATATTGGCCGGCACCGCCGGATTGTTTCTTATGCTTTCCTTGTACTTCTACTTTTTTCTTAATGGTTTCCCGATAAGGAATCAATGCTGGTTTTAATACAACATCTACCCCGAATTTATTTTTAAATCGTTCAGCTACCACTTCCAAGTGTGTTTCTCCAATACCGGATAACAATGTTTCGTGAGTTTCTGCATTTTTTTCTAAGGATAGTGTAGGATCTTCTTCTAATAAACGACTTAAAGCATTACTCATTTTATCATCATCATCTCTGGATTTTGGCGATAATGCAAAAGTAAGGTTGGGTGCAGGGAATTTGATTGGTGCTAATTTTGGTACTGATTGTCCTTTTACGGTCAACGTATTACTGGTTTGTGTATTCTGCAGTTTAGC
>USPE01000320.1 GCA_900556545.1 uncultured Peptococcaceae bacterium
AAAAATTCAGGAATAACAACGCCATCCAGTGCAGATTTAATTTCAGGAATTTCACCGCGAACTGGATTCTGCTGATGGGCAGGTCTCACGTTTTCCTTGGCAACAACAGGTTGTTTCTTTTCTACAACAGGCTGTTCCACCAACTGCGGCTGCTCAAAACCGGTAGCGATAATTGTAATTTTAATTTCGTCAGAGCCATTGTCTTCATCAAAGGCACCAAACATAATGTCTGCATCGGTACCTGCCGATTCGTAAATAAAATCTGCTGCTTCCTGCGCTTCCAATAAGGTTAAGTTGCTGCCGGAAATATTTAATAAAATTCCTCTTGCACCTTCGATGGATAACTCCAATAATGGAGAAGAAATGGCTGCTTTGGCTGCTGTAACTGCACGATTTTCGCCTTTCGCCAAGCCAACCCCCATTAAAGCTACGCCGGTATTTTGCATAATTGCACGTACATCAGCAAAGTCCAAGTTAATAATCCCTGCTTTGGCAATGGTATCAGAGATCCCCTGAACCCCCTGGCGCAAAATATCATCGGCAAAAGAAAATGCAGATTCCAATGTAGTATTTTTATCAGCAATTTGTAATAATCTATCATTTGGAATTGTCACAATAGAATCTACCTGTGCAGACAACCGTTCTACACCTTCTAAAGCCTGTTTTAAACGACGTTTACCTTCAAAGCTAAAAGGCTTTGTAACAATACCAATCGTCAACGCACCAATACTTTTGGCAACTTCAGCAACAACAGGCGCTGCACCAGTCCCTGTGCCGCCACCCATCCCGGCAGTGACAAAGACCAAATCCGCTCCTTTTAAAGCCTGAATCAGCTCTTCTTTGCTTTCTTCTGCTGATTTACAACCAACTTCCGGATTACCGCCGGCACCAAGACCACGGGTCAATTTTCCACCCAACTGAATTTTTGTCGGCGCTTTGGAAAGCTCCAGGGCTTGAGCATCTGTATTTGCAACAATAAATTCAATACCTTCCACATTTGCAGCAATCATTCTATTTACAGCATTTCCGCCGCCGCCGCCGACACCGATTACTTTAATACAGGCTAAATTGCCAGTCTGACTTTTCTCCAGTTCAAACATTTTTACACTCTCCCCCAAAGTTTTTCCAAACTTATGATCTCAATTTTATAAATGACGCATTTTCATACCGCAAATCAATATACAAAACCTGATCTGCCATGATTCTGGTTCCGATAATTTCTGTTAAGATTACATTCAAATCCTGCAGACGTTGTTCTATATTATCCAGACCACCTAACCGTACTTCTAGTTTCTGGTTGGTATAAGCTAATATATAGTAATCCTGTCCCACATTCAATTCCGCAATATTATCCAATAACGATTGGTCACAATTCTGCAAAATTTCCAATACTTGTGTCAATTTTTCGTTTTTTATAAAACCGCCAATTGCCGGAAGTTCACTAAGATCGACACCGCTGATTACAGGAAGATTATAATTGCTCAACTGCTGCTGGATGGCCAACAATCGACCGTCTTCTCCAACCTGCACATAGCCGTCACTGGTTACAATATAACCAATCGACCTACGCTCTGTAATCGTAATGATAATTTTATTTGGCAAAACACGCCGAATCTTAACCGCTTCCACAAATGGATTTTGCCTTAAACTTTTCTTTGCATCCCAAGTATTTACGGTGAAAAAATTGTCCCCTTCTTCAATACCTGACAACGCGATTACTTTTTCTTCAGTCAATGCAGAAATTCCTTCTACTGAAATCGAAGCAATTTGAAAAATCGGCAAACTGCCAAGCACATACAAAAAAACACCCAAGAGGAAAAGAATCCCTATCGCTTTTAATCTTTTTACCCGAAACCGTCTTTTTCGAACTACTTTTTTGGTCGTCACAGCGACTTCTTTCTCTGAACTTGATTTGTAATCATCTAAAACAATAATCTTGTCCATCTTTTTCATAATAATCACAACTTTATTTTATCTAGTCTATTATAACAAAGGATTCAAGGGCTGTCTACTGCACTTTACGGATTTTCTTTGCCCAATAGTAAAATCTCTTCTTCTAAAGAAACACCTGTTCTTTCTTTTACTGTTTGTTTAATTCGTTCTACTAACAGCAATACATCCTCGCAGGTTGCTTTACCAGTATTTACGATAAAATTACTATGCTTTTCAGAAACCATTGCACCGCCTTGCACCCAGCCTTTCGCGCCAATCAGCTCAATTAATCTTCCAGCTGCATCGCCGGGCGGATTTTTAAAAATACTTCCGGCACTGGGATATTCCACAGGCTGCTTTGCGTTTCTTGCTGCTGTATTTTTCTGCATCTGGGTTAGGATTTCCTCTTTTTTCCCTTTATTTAACTGCAATTTCACCGAAACTATAATATACGCATCATTCCTTTTAAATCGGCTGGTACGATAAGCAAACTGGCACTCTTCCGCAGCTAATGTAACTAACTGCCCTGTTTTATCGCAGCAAACTACCTGCTCAACTACATCAGAAATCTGCCCTTGATAAGCACCGGCATTCATAACAACTGCACCACCAATAGTGCCCGGAATTCCTGCTGCAAATTCTAAACCAGAAAGATTATATTCCGCAGCCTTTCTGGCTAACACCGGCAGCGGCACACCCGCCTCAGCATAAATAGTTTGGTTATCAACACTTAATTGACACAGACTTCCTCCCAGTTG
>USPE01000321.1 GCA_900556545.1 uncultured Peptococcaceae bacterium
GGTAGAAATTCGGGAAAAGGTTTCCATATCCAAAACCAATATTCAAAAAAGTGCTGCAGAACTGCGGCAATTGCAGGGCGTAAACGGAATTGCCATTCTTTCCACCTGTAATCGCACTGAATATTATGTGGACGCCAGTCACAACCAGGATGCCGTGGAGGCTTTATTGACTTTTATCGGTGCTTACAGTGGCTGTTCTACTGCACTTTTGCAGGAACATTTGTATCAAATGCGGGGCAGAGAAGCGGTAAATCATTTTTTTACAGTGGCTGCCGGTCTGGATTCTATGATTTTGGGTGAAAGTCAGATACAGGGACAGGTGCAGGATGCTTATAATTATGCTTTGGAATATAACCTGTCCAATAATGTGATAAACACTTTGCTGATGAGTGCTTTGACCTTGGGTAAGCGGGTGCGGACAGAAACTTATATTGATCGGCAGGCGGTATCTATCAGCTCAGCGGCTGTGGAGCTGGCCAAGCAGGAACTGGGGACGCTGGAAGGGAAAACGGTGCTGATTGTGGGCGCTGGCGATACCAGCGAACTGGCTGCACGGCATTTGGTCAGCAATGGAATCAGCGGTGTGATTGTAGCCAACCGCACATTTGACAGAGCGCAGCGGCTGGCTGATGAATTTGGCGGTAAAGCGATTCGATTAGATCATTTTGGAGCCTATTTGGATAGCGCCGATATCATTATCAGCTGCACAGCATCACCACATTACATTATAGAAAAAAAAGATATAGCGCCTTTGGTAGAGCGGCGTACAAAACCGTTGTTGTTTATTGATATTGCCGTACCGCGGGATATCGATCCAGCCGTAGCTGAGCTGGACAATGTATTTCTGCATGATATTGACGACATGCAGAATGTGGTAGCGCAAAATCTGGAAGGCCGTCAGAAGGAAGCCGTAAAAGCGCGGAGAATTGTAGAAGAAGAAATCGAAAATTTTTTCTTCTGGCTGGATTCTCTGCTGGTGGTTCCCACTATTATTCAGCTGCGTAAACAGGCGGAAGAAATTAAGAAGCATGAAGTGGAAAAGGCCTTACGCCGTATTGAGCATATAACACCGCGGGAAAAAAAGATTGTGGAGCAGCTGGCTCACTCGATTGTAAGTCAGTGGCTGCATAAGCCGATGTATAATTTGCGTTATCTGGCGGGGAGCCATGCAGACAGAATAGAATGTTATATGCAAGCAGTACAGGATTTATTTGGCTTGGAAGAAGTGGATCAGTCTGAAAAACAGGGCGAAGGCATCACAGACGTAAAAACAAAAGAGGTGTACGGGCAATATGAAAAAGAAAATTAGAGTTGGCTCTCGCGATAGTGTGCTGGCCATGTGGCAGACCAAATTTGTAATTGAGCAGCTGCAGCAGGTGACAGATGCTTATGAATTTGAAATTGTTTCGCTGAAAACAAAAGGCGATAAAATTTTAGATGTTTCTCTGGCTAAAATCGGAGATAAAGGTCTGTTTACCAAAGAGTTGGAAGTGGGTTTGTTACAGGGTGAGATCGACTTTGCAGTACACAGCATGAAAGATATGCCGACGGTATTGCCGGAGGGCTTACAGATTTCTTCCCTGCTGAAACGGCATAATCCGGCAGATGTACTGATTTCAGAGAAATATCAGTCTTTTGCTGAGCTGCCTCAGGGTGCCAAGGTTGGAACCAGCAGTCTGCGCCGCAAAGCGCAGTTGCTGCATGCCCGTCCGGATCTGGATATTCACGATCTGCGGGGCAACTTGCAGACTAGAATGCGTAAAATGCAGGAAGAAAATTTTGACGGCATCATCTTAGCTGCTGCTGGTGTGGAGCGGTTGAACTGGCATGATAAAATTACCGAAGAACTGTCTTATGACATCTGTCTGCCTGCGGTAAGCCAGGGAGTCATCGGCGTGGAAACAAGAGTGGATGATTCGGAAATTATCGCACTGGTGCAGTTGGTGCATGATGTTCAGACTGCAAGCTGTGTAACAGCGGAACGGGCATTGCTTAAATCCTTGGAAGGCGGCTGTCAGATTCCCATCGGCGCATATGCTCAGCTGGAAGATGATATGGTGGTGCTGCAGGGCTTAGTAGGTTCTTTGGACGGCAAGACTATTATCCGCGATGTAATCAGCGGGCCGGCTGCACAGAGTGAACAGTTAGGACAGCAGTTGGCACAGCGTTTGTCTGAGCAAGGCGGGCAGGCTATTTTAGAAGAAATCAGAATGGAGCTAAACCAATGACAGTAGGAAAGGTTTATTTAATTGGCGCCGGTCCTGGCGATATCAAATTGATTACAGTAAAAGGTCTGGAATGTATCCAGAAGGCAGATGTGATTGTATATGACCGCTTGGCAAACCCCCGTCTGCTCAGCTATCGTCGGCCGGATGCCGAGCTGATCTATGTGGGAAAATCGCCGGACAGACATACTTTGACACAGGAAGAAATCAATCAAGTATTGGTGGAAGAAGGGTTAAAGGGAAAAGTGGTTGCTCGTTTGAAAGGCGGCGACCCGTATGTGTTTGGCCGCGGCGGTGAAGAAGGCGAAGAACTGCGCAAAGCGGGTGTACCATTTGAAGAAGTGCCGGGGATTACCTCTGCCATTTCTGTACCGGCCTATGCCGGTATTCCAATCACCCATCGCGACTTTACCGCTTCGTTTACTGTGGTAACCGGTCATGAAGAACCGGGCAAAGAAACCAGCA
>USPE01000322.1 GCA_900556545.1 uncultured Peptococcaceae bacterium
CAAACTTCGGATATTTCTGTCCCCCCTACAAACCAGCCAGCGCCGAAGCTGAAAGCGCTTTCGGCGACGGAGCTGTCTATCTGGAAAAGTTTTTGTATCCTGCCAAGCATATCGAAGTGCAGATTCTGGCCGATAAAACCGGTGAAGTGATTTGTCTGGGAGAACGAAACTGCTCCATTCAGCGTAAAAATCAAAAATTGCTGGAAGAAAGTCCGTCACCTGCATTGAGTGATGAAATTCGGCAGCGTATGCTGGAAACTGCAGTGAAAGCTGCACGAGCCGTAAAATATGAAAATGCCGGTACGCTGGAATTTTTGGTGACAGCACAGGGAGATTTTTATTTTATGGAGATGAATACCCGTTTGCAGGTGGAGCATACCGTGACAGAAATGGTAACCGGTATTGACTTGGTCAAATGGCAGATTCGTATTGCAGCAGGCATTCCGCTTTCTATTACGCAGGAAGAAGCTCGCACCGAAGGCTGTGCCATTGAGTGCCGCATCAATGCTGAGGATTGCACACAGGGGTTTCGGCCCTGTGCAGGACGCATTGCCACGCTGCATATTCCCGGCGGTCCGTGGGTGCGTTTTGATACAGCCATTTATCAGGATTATCAGATACCGCCCTTTTACGACTCTATGATTGGCAAGCTGATTGTGCATGCCAAAACACGGGAAGAAGCCATACGAAAAATGCGGGCGGCACTGTGCGAACTGGTAATTGAAGGCGTAGCATTTAACAGCGATTTACAGCTTGGAATTTTAGAGGATGAATGCTTTATTCAAGGCGATTATTTTACAGACTTTATGGAACAATTTCATCTGAATGTGTAAGGTAGGAAATGAGGGGATAGCATGCTGAAAAAAAGTTTATTCCGAAAACCAAAGAATGAGTTAGAGTATCAGGGAGAAGGAAAACGGCAATATCCCTCTGTACCTGACGATATGTATATTTCTTGTCCGGAGTGCAAGCATACGCTGTTAAAGGCAGAAGTGGAAGAAAACTTTTTTGTCTGCCCGAAGTGCAAGTATCATTTTAAATTGCAGGCCCGCCGTCGGATACAACTACTGGTAGATGCCGGTAGTTTTGAAGAATTGGACGCAGAGCTGCAGCCGCATAATCTATTGGAGTTTCCCGGCTATGATGAAAAATTGGCCGCTGCCCAGCAAAAAAGCGGAGAGCCGGAGGGGGTCATTTGCGGTGTTGCCAGTATAAACGGCTGCCGCATTGCATTATTTGTGATGGATCCGGCCTTTATTGTGGGCAGTATGGGTACTGTGATGGGCGAAAAAATTACCCGGCTGTTTGAATTTGCCACAGCGCACGCTTTGCCAGTGATTGGTTATACTGTCAGCGGCGGCGCTCGTATGCAGGAAGGGATTTTTTCGCTAATGCAGATGGTCAAGACCAGCGGCGCAGTGAAACAGCACAGCGATGCGGGATTATTGTATATCACCGTACTGACTGACCCCACCACCGGAGGGGTAACTGCCAGCTTTGCCATGGAAGGCGATATCATACTGGCAGAACCTAAGGCATTGGTGGCCTTTGCCGGTCCCCGTGTGATTGAACAAACCATACGGCAAAAGCTGCCGGCCGGTTTTCAGCGGGCAGAGTTCTTGTTGGAAAAAGGATTTGTGGACGCTATTGTGGAGCGTACCGAGCAAAAGAAATATTTGACAATGATTTTAAAACTGCATCAGGGAGGGATTTGTCGTGGATGAAGGTGTTGCAACAAGTACAGAGCCTTATGATCATGTGCTGGAAGCCCGCAGAAAAGGACGGCCCACCAGTCAGCAGTTTATTGCCAATCTGACCGAAGATTTTCTGGAATTTCACGGCGACCGCCGTTTTGGTGATGACAATGCTATTATTGCCGGCATTGCCCGCATTCATGATCTGCCTGTTACCGTTATCGGTATTGAAAAAGGCAATGGATTGCAGGATAGTATCAAGCGCAATTTTGGAGCAGTTCATCCGGAAGGATACCGCAAAGCGCTGCGCCTGATGAAACAGGCAGAAAAATTTCATCGTCCGGTGTTGTGTATTGTGGATACCTCCGGCGCATATTGCGGACTGGGCGCAGAAGAACGGGGACAAGGGCAGGCCATTGCCGAGAACCTGATGGAAATGATGACCTTAAAGACACCGATTATTTCGCTGTTGATTGGAGAAGGCGGCAGCGGCGGCGCTTTGGCGCTGGCGGTAGCCGATCAGGTGTGGATGATGGAAAACGCTATCTATTCAGTGATTTCTCCCGAAGGGTGCGCCAGCATTCTTTGGAAAGATTCTAAAAAGATGAAAGAAGCTGCTCGTCATCTCAAATTGACTGCTTTGGATTTGCTGGGCATGGGCGTGATAGAGCAGGTGATTCCGGAAGATGATCCGCAGGATTTTACAGAAGTTTATCAGCAAGTACAAACTATGCTATATGATCAATTTCAGAGCAGTCTGCAAAAACCGGTAGAAGAATTGCTGCAGCAGCGGTATCAGCGGTTTAGGATGATTGGTATACAATAAGAAAATTACAAAAGCTGTTTGGCAAAAAAGGATGATGCGTGTGTCCTGCTTTGTCAAACAGCTTTTTTTGCGGCTAACATGGATGTTTAGGCTTCTTTCACACTAACAATTTTGTTTGCAATGCTGCATTGTCGGGAGATTGTTTGTTGCCTGCC
>USPE01000323.1 GCA_900556545.1 uncultured Peptococcaceae bacterium
GCAGGCGGCACCGCAATATCCTCACCGATTTTGGTAGGGTTGATTTTCCCGCAGGCGCCGGAAATAGACTTGCGCGCTTTCCACAAAGCAGTCCGTTCTGCTTCTGTATGGGCAACTTCAATTTTTACAGCGCCATTGTCCCGACAGATGGCGATAATCTGCTCCAGCTGCTGCTCTACCTCCCACAGCTCTCCATCCACTTCCAGCAGCACAAAGGCTTCTTTGGTGGTATCCAGACCAATCTGCAAAAAGTTTTCTACCGCAGCAATGGTCATCTGATCCATAATTTCAATGGTAGTCGGCACAATCCCGGCGCTGATAATGGCGCTGACTGTCTGCGCCGCATCACCCAATTGATCATATTGGGCCAGCGCCGTTTTGATAGCCTGTGGTTTGGGCAGCAGCCGCACCGTAATTTTTGTGATAATGGCTAAAGTGCCCTCCGAACCGGTAAACAGCATGGGCAAATCCAGCCATCCGGTCAATCCGTCTACCACATTGCCTACCGTTACAATTTCTCCATCGGCCAAAACCAGCTCCAAGGCCAGCACATAATCCCGGGTAACGCCTTATTTGACCCCCCGGCCGCCGCCGGCGCACTCCGCCACATTGCCGCCCAGCGTGCTCATTCCGCTGCTGGACGGATCCGGCGGATAAAACAAGCCCTGCTTGGCAGCCTCGGCAATCAAAGTATTGGTAATCACACCCGGTTCTACCACCGCATACTGCTCATCGGCATTCAGTTCCACAATACGCCGAAAAGCAGTCATTTCCAGCAAAATACCGCCCTGCAGCGCCACCGGACAGACAAGTGCCTGCGCCCCGCGCCGTCAACGGCACATGATGGGCAGCGGCAATTTTCACCACTGCGGCCACTTCCCCGGCAGTATGAGGCTTGACAACAACCTCCGGCTTATGCTCCTGAAAGGTGCTGTCAAAGGAATACACCATCAGCTTTTCTTCCGCATTGCTGACATACTGGGAACCCACTGCGGCTTTCAGTTCTTCTAACACTGCTGCTGTTACTGTCATGACTGCACCTCCCTGTTCTGCTGATGCAGCCCGTAGCTCTCTGCCAGCAATTCTACAATATGCTTTGTTTCCACTGCAATGCCATCCTGCGCCAGTCCGTCTTTGATATGCATCAGACAGGCCGGACATCCCACCGCCACCACATCAGCACCGGTCTGGGCAATATGCTCTGTTTTTTGCTGATTAATCTGACGGGACAGCTGATAATATTTCAAATTGAAGGAACCGCCCGACCCACAGCAGCCGTCCGCCTTTTCCATTTCAAGATAGATGCTTGCCGGAATGGCCTGCAAAATCTGCCGCGGCTGCTTGTTGATTTTCTGTCCCCGGTTTAAATGACAGGAATCGTGATAGGTGATTTTCATCGGCAAAGGCCGCATCTGCTCGGTATTCAGGCCGATCATCATCAAAAATTCACTGATATCTCTGGTTTTCTTACCCAATTCTACCGCAAGAGCATAATCGGGATGGTCTTCTCCCAACACATGGGGAAACTCCTGTTTCCAGGCCAATCCGCAAGAACCGCAGCCGGTAATGATATAATCCACGTCCAGCTTGCCAAAGGCTTCCAGATTACGATGGATTAAATCGGAGGCAATTTCCGTTTCACCGGAAGTAAACAACGGCGTTCCGCAGCAATGCTGTTCTTTTGGGGTAACCACTGTAACACCATGCAAATTTAATACGCCGATTAAATCCTGACCAATCTGCGGATACACATAATTTAACATACAGCCGGTAAAAAACGCTACCCGATACCGCTGCTCCCCTTTGGCAGCGGCAGTCAACGGCACCATCTTTTTCAGATGCTTTTGGGGCAGATTGGGAATAATCCGCCGCTGATTAAAACCGGCCATAGGCAGCGGCACCCGCGCCACCTGTCCATGCCCATCGGCAGCCGGGTTAAAAATCAGCCGCTGAAACAGCGAACCGCAGGTTAAACCAAAATCAAAAAATTTTCTCCAGTGCAATGCTCTGAAAATAGATTGCTTGGTAAAGGATAATCCCCGTTCTTTGACAATTTCCTCCCGCATCTCCAAAAAAATCTGATAGGTATTCACACCGGACGGGCAATTGGCGGTACAGGCTTTGCACATAACACACTTGCTGAGCATTTCAACAAAACCATCGGTCAATAAAAAATCCCCATGGATAAACTTATCCACAATATGCAGTTTGCCTCTGGCAGTATAGGATTCATCGTCCAAAACCTGATGAATGGGGCAAAATTGCCGACAAGTACCGCAGCGGATACATTTGGATAGTTCCCGCTCCCACCGTTCTATTTTACTTTGTTCCATGGAATCCGCCTCCTGTTTCCCGACAATTCAACCGCTGCCCGCCATCAAACTGCTGCTTTAAACTGCGCCGCAATCGGGTTTCTATTTCCGGCGCAAATCCGTAACTATCCATATAATACCAATTACCGGCACCGCCCAAAGCCACAGCCTGATCATACAACTGCTTGTACAACTCCGCTGTCCCTTGCGGCGGAATCAATTGCAGGCTGCCCTGCATAGGGTTATACCAGCAGCCAATCTGCTGCTCCTCTAAAACCGGCAGCAGAGCAGGACATTGCAGCGACGGCACCTTCAACCCATCCTGCCATACTGTATGGCTG
>USPE01000324.1 GCA_900556545.1 uncultured Peptococcaceae bacterium
GTGAAAAAGCGCCCTGTATCGTCTTTATTGATGAGATCGATACGATCGGCAAGAAACGTGACAGCCACGGAATGGCAGGAAATGATGAACGGGAGCAGACTTTGAATCAATTACTTACGGAAATGGATGGCTTTGAGGTTTGCAGAAAGCTGCGGGAAAAAACCAACATCCCTATTTTGATGGTAACAGCAAGACGGGAAGATATTGACAAAATACGGGGTCTGGGGCTTGGCGCAGACGATTACATTGAAAAGCCCTTTTCACCTGGTGTATTGGTTGCGAAGGTGAAAGCCAATTTGGCCCAGTATCAGCGGCTTACCGGTAAAAGAAAGGCGCCTTCGGAAATAACATTAGGCAATGTGAGTATCCATACAGGAACGCATCGTGTTTTTGTGGATGGTCGGGAAATTGAGTTAAAGAACAAGGAATATGAGTTACTCTTGTTTTTGATGCTCAATGTGGATATGGTTTTTGACAGAGAAACGCTTTATGAGAAAGTTTGGGGGTTGGATGCAATGGGCGATAACGCTACGGTTGCAGTACATATCAACCGACTGCGGGAAAAGATAGAACAAGATCCGGCGAAACCACGTTATATTGAAACTGTCTGGGGAGCCGGGTATCGATTCAGGGGGCGATAAATATGTGGATTCTGTTTGCGTTTGGTTCGGCGTTGTTTGCCGGGGTGACATCTATTCTTGCCAAATGCGGTATCCAAAAGACCGATTCTACCGTGGCAACAGCCATTCGCACCATTGTGGTGCTGCTTTTTTCCTGGCTGATGGTTTTTATTGTCGGTTCTCAGCGGCAAATTGCATTGCTTGATGCGAAAACGTTACTATTTTTGATTTTGTCGGGGTTAGCTACCGGTGCTTCCTGGCTCTGTTATTTTAAGGCGCTTCAGGTGGGTGATATCAATAAGGTTGTTCCCATTGATAAATCCAGTACAGTTCTGACAATTATATTGGCGTTTATTTTTCTACAGGAACGCATCACAGTATATAGCGGTATTGGTGTCATTTTGATTGGTGCAGGTACTTTTTTGATGATAGAAAAAAAGGATACCGTAAAGCCTGCAGAAAAAGGAACAAGCTGGCTTTTTTATGCGGTTGGCTCTGCAGTGTTTGCCAGTCTTACTTCTATCCTTGGAAAAATTGGTATTTCCGGCGTGGAATCCAATCTGGGAACAGCCATCCGTACCTGTGTGGTGCTGGTTATGACATGGGTTATGGTGCTTGTAACCGGAAAACAAGGAGAATTAAAACAGGTTCCTAAAAAGGAACTGGGTTTTATTTGCCTGTCCGGGGTTGCCACAGGGGGTTCCTGGCTTTGTTATTACAAGGCTTTGCAGGATGGCCTTGCCAGTGTGGTAGTGCCAATCGACAAGTTAAGTATTTTGGTAAGTATTGTTTTTTCCTATTTTGTATTTCAGGAGCGGTTGTCAAAAAAATCTGCCATTGGGCTTACCGGGATTGTTTTGGGAACGCTGGTTATGTTGCTGCCTACCTTGCTTGGATAACTGCAGAGATAAAAACTTTCAAAGAAATCGTTGGCGTATACTGTATGTAACAGTGTACGCCGTTTATTTTTCTGTGATTTATCTTTTGTTTAACTTTGGCTTAAGTGCAGTTTATGCCTTCACGTTACACTACACACAAGATAAAGAATGAGGACTTGTTCTTCATAAAAAGCTTGTTATTTAAAAGGAGAATCAACAGATGTATATGGAATTAGCTATTCTTGATGCCATTCAGGCGCATTTACGCTGTAATTTTTTTGATGTAATGATGCCGTTGGTCACAAAGCTTGGTAATGGGGGAATTCTTTGGATTATCAGCGCGGCGGTGTTGCTGCTGATTCCCAAAACCCGTAAGATTGGCGCTGCGATGTTAGTTGCGCTTGGGCTGGAAGTGCTTTGCTGCAATATCATTTTGAAACCGTTGGTGGCTCGGATTCGTCCTTGTGATGTCAATACAGCAGTACAACTTCTGGTAAGCAGACCAACAGATTTTTCGTTTCCATCCGGGCATACTGGCGCTTCTTTTGCAGCTGTGTCGGTATTGTATTTTGGAAAAACGCGGTTGTGGATTCCTGCTGGTGTGATTGCGGTGTTGATTGCTGTTTCCCGGCTGTATTTGTACGTGCATTATCCTAGTGATGTACTGGTGGGGGCGCTTTTAGGGATTATGCTTGGTTGGCTGGGAGTCTGG
This sequence comes from uncultured Peptococcaceae bacterium, assembly GCA_900556545.1. Lineage (GTDB taxonomy): Bacteria > Bacillota > Peptococcia > Peptococcales > Peptococcaceae > UBA7185. Next base: position 2,211 of record USPE01000324.1, read on the forward strand.
CTGATTAGCTGCTGGGAAAGGAGATGCCGTGCAGATGGAAAAGCTGCTTTAATAGAGGGATCTGCACCGAGTTGGAAAATCAGATTTTTTCTGGACAAATAGCGCCGGGGCAAAAGCTTCCTTCTGTTCGTATATTATCCGCGCGATATGGTGTTAATCCAAACACTGTGGGCAGAGCTGTTCGAGAGCTGCAAAAAACAGGTCTGGTTATTTCTTTGCGAGGATGCGGCACTATTGTAACAGACGATGATCAAATCATTTTGAACTGGAAGTGGAATTGTCAATAATGGTTTAGTCAATCCTTGCGAAAATAATATTCAACAAACTGCCTCAAACTGTTCAAAATACATACGCCGATAAACAGCAGGAGGCAAGGCAGAATGGACGGAGATTCCGGCAAATTTCTTTGAAATG
>USPE01000325.1 GCA_900556545.1 uncultured Peptococcaceae bacterium
AGGAAATGCACAAGCCTTTACTTACAAGAGAACAAATAGCATTTTTCATTTACCGTTTCCGTAAATTTGATGTGACAAAGCGGGAACAGCGGCAAAGACTGATTGACAGTTTTGTAAATGCGGTGTATCTTTATGAGGACAAGATAATCTTTACTTTCAACTATAAGGACGGGTCTAAGACAATTACTCTTGCGGAGGTTGAGGGTTCGGATTTATCCGTACTCGGTGCACTTTTTAAGCAATCATCCCATGGGTGGTTGCTTTTTTATTAGCCCGAAAACAGGAGCAGGCATCTGGTGTGATGGCAATAGTAAGGAAATACAGAAAATTTTCTAAAAGACAGTATACGTAATCTGTAGAATATGGTACAGTATAGTTATTATGAAAGAATTACTGATGAAGAAAAGTTAGAATTTTGTTACAAAGAAGGAGTAGGGTGGGATAATTATTTGGACAATGTTGTTGTCCTTAAAGATGAATTTGGCGGAAATCAGGGCAAGTGTGTATAGTTATTAAAAAGGTATGTGAGAGGATCAAAGAAGCATGTTAAAATTATTTGGTCAAAAAGATATATTTGCAATTGGGTATCGTTTCTTTGAGGAAGATGATGTGGATGGAACAATACAACTATGGGTTAATAATCAAGAGCTATGTTTATTTAAAGTAGGTGGAGAAAATAAGGCAGAGGGACATGAAGGCAGTTTATATTACATTTTGGAATGGTTTTGTGACAAGATTGAATATGTGTTGGGATATGACTCCTATCCATTACCCGTACAGGGAGATACAGCACTTGATTTATTGAATAAATCGAATGAATATGAAGATGACGATGAGCTAGAGGAAGACATGTGGCATTTTGTAAAAATAAGATGGAGGCAAAATCATTCATGGTTTTCAGGTAGAGATGGCGCCATTTTTCCGAGTGTATATTTTTGGCGATGTGACAAAAATACAATGGAAATTTCTTGGAATAATGTTTTTTGGCGGGAACATGATATTTTATTTTGTGCGGAATATGGTTCTGCGAAAATAGAATACTATTATTTTAGAAAAATATTATTAGCGTTTATGACATCTTGTTTAGAAGACATAAAACCACGCCTTAAAAATTTAGAACCAATAAAGTTTTATTTACCAACGCTATAATTTTTAGAAGGCGGGAATTTGATTTTTAGTATTTGATATAAACGTAAGTTTGATTAGCAGGAAGGACGTTTTGATCAGCGACAGAAAGAACCTGTCCCATTACTGATAAATCTTACAATCTTGTTCTTGACTTTTGATGACAGGCGATGCAGAATTGTGTATAATAATAAGGATGACAGAATTCATTTTGAAATACGCATTAAAAAATCAGAAGCGGGGGAAACGGTGATGAAAACGATTTCTGTGCAGGAGATCACGGCGGTAACTCGGAAGCTGTGCATGGATGTAAATTATGATTTGCCCGGTGATGTGGAACGGGCGTTGCAGGATGGTTTAAAGCAGGAAGAATCTTCTTTTGGGCAGTATTGTCTGGAACAGATTTTGCAGAACTGTCAGATGGCGCGGGAACATCAGCAGGCCATGTGTCAGGATACGGGGATTGCCGTTGTTTATCTGGAAGTGGGGCAGGATGTACATATCGTTGGCGGCAGTTTGACCGAGGCCATTCATGAGGGTGTGCGGCAGGGCTATGAGGATGGTTATCTGCGAAAATCGGTAGTGGCAGAGCCATTATTTGGCAGGGATAATACAGGAGATAACACGCCGGCTGTGATACACACCGAGATTGTTCCCGGTGAGCAGTTGCGCATTATGGTAGTGCCTAAAGGGGCAGGCAGTGAAAATATGGGTGCTGTAAAAATGCTGAAACCGGCCGACGGTCTGGAAGGCGCCAAGAAATTCATTTTGGATACGGTTCAGCAGGCCGGCGGCAATCCTTGCCCGCCCATTATTGTTGGTGTGGGTGTAGGCGGCACCATGGAAAAAGCGCCTATGCTGGCTAAAGAAGCGCTGACCAGAGAGATTGGATCAAAAAATACCAATGGATTATATGCAAAGCTGGAAGAAGAATTGCTGGCGGATATCAATAAAATGGGGATTGGACCTCAGGGGTTGGGCGGCAGAGTTACAGCGCTGGCTGTGCATATTGAATATTATCCAACCCACATTGCCATGCTGCCGGTGGCGGTAAATATTAATTGTCATGCAGCGCGGCATAAAGAAATTGTATTGTAGGAGGCTGCGGAGATGGGAACTGTAAAAAGAGTAACGACACCTTTGACAGAGGAAGCCATTGCTGCATTGCAGGCCGGTGACAGTGTATTATTATCCGGTGTGATTTATACAGCGCGGGATAAGGCCCACAAACTATTGACCGAAACATTGGCAGCCGGCAAAGAACTGCCGGTGGATTTGTGCAATCAGCTTATTTATTATGTGGGACCGGCTCCGGCCAAACCGGGTCAGCCCATTGGTTCCTGCGGGCCTACTACCAGCAGCCGCATGGACAGCTATGCGCCAATATTGATCCGTCAGGCGGGATTAAAAGGGATGCTGGGCAAAGGCCCCAGAAGTCAGGAAGTGATTGCTGCTATGAAGGAAAACAAAGCGGTCTATTTGGCGGCTATCGGCG
>USPE01000326.1 GCA_900556545.1 uncultured Peptococcaceae bacterium
GTTGGATTCTGCTCAGATGATTGCAAAAATGAAGCAAATTGAAAACGCTGTGCCGCCGCAATTGGAGGAACTGGTGATTTTTCAAAAACAGGAACAGCTTTCCAACGGCAGCCTGATGAATCACTATCAGGTACCTGACGGAAAACGGCAGCCGGGCTATCTATGGATTCAATTTGAGCCGCAAACCAAAGAAATTCTGGCTGCGGAAATGAATGTCAATTTTAACTGCCTGATCGGTCTGAACCGCAGTCCTATTGAGCTGCGGCTCTTATGTAATCATGTGTTAAAATATTTGCCTGGAGATGTACGTTAAAAACTTTTTCAGTATAAACATAAAATAACGCTTTTCAAGAGGATAAAATCATTGAAAAGCGTTATTTTTATATTTCTGTATGATGTTCCGCTGCCTATCTTACTAATTGCCGTATATGTTATACTGTTTTTCTGTAATGCATGGTTTCAATGCTGCACCAGAATGGTAACACCATTTTCCAAATCATGAGACATTGCCTTCAAAATACGGCTTAATAACAAAGCAGTCCGCTGCAGTTCTTCCTCATCTTCTACAATAAAAATACTGTTCATGCCTTTTACTTTGTCGCTGTGTTTTCTGGTAACCACTGCCGCTAAAATAGTGTCCCGCATTTAATCCGCCGCCTTTCGCCCAATTGTGTTAGCCAAAGGTTTCTGTACTGCGCTTTCCAGTACAGGTGTGCGTTTGGCCGCTTCGATCACACAGGCAATATCTTTTTCATTGGGCATCAGAAAAATTCCCAACGCACCTGTTTCCATGTTTTTTCTGGCTGCCGGTGTCCACTCCTGCTCCCCGATTTCCAGTTTATTGCCCACCAGCATGGAAATATCGTGCAGCATTGCCTGCCGCTGCCCCAGATTATTTAAAACAGAACGCCCGTCATCATCATAAGGATGCAGCATCAAACCGATACCTTCTTTTAAAATTTTTTCCCGCGCTGCAGGATCTCCTACATTCATGATCACAATATCGTCTACATATAACAACGATTTTTCAAAATGCAGCTGCCCCTGCTCCACTTTGGCAATGTTTCGGATATAACTGCCCCGCATTAAAAAACGGGAAAATAAAATCATGGCCAACCCGGCCAATACGCCCCAGGTCCATCCGCCCCAAATAGTAGCGCCGGAAGTCACCAGCGCCACCAGCATCACCAAATAATTGCGGGATTCAAAAACCTTGGCAATTCCTTCGATATAATCCAGGCCGCGGGGCACCAGCGTATTTTCTTCCAGCTTCATCAGCGTTTCCCGCTCCATATTGCGGATATCACGAAACTGCTGCGCGCATAACACCAAAAAAGTGACCGCTGTATATTCTTCCTCCAGCAATGCCGGCAGAGCAATGGCAGCCAAACTGGCAGCAATGGCGCCCAAGGATAAATGAATGATATAACCATGGGGATAAGACGGGTAATTGCGGTAATCTGTACGCAGCATGTACAAACGCGCCAAAAAACCTGCTGTCATCCCCAATAGGATTGCCTCTGTGTAAAGTCCCATCTTACCGTTTCAACGTGCCGCGGCTAATCCACACAAACCCCAGACCGCCAACCAACGCAATGCCCACCAGCCATAAGATAGCTTTGCTGATGCCGCTGCTGTTCTGCTTTGCTGCTGCCTGTCCGGCCTGTGTTTGTCCTGCTGCATTGGGCTGCTCCGTTGCCGATTTCAGCCCCAAAAACTGCGGCAAAGCTTCTGCAAATTCTCGGGCCCCCACTTCTGCCTGTTCTAACGAATTGGTATGGGTACCCACTTCTAATAAAACCGAATTGGGAGCTAAATCCTGATTATAATTACCCTTTGCCATAAAAATCGACTTAATTAGCCCTGGTTTTACTTCATCATAGTATGCTTTCATCTTTTCAGCAAAGGCAATATTGGCCTCGCTGTTTTGATTTTGCCGTCCCACTACCAGCCGAATCTGGGTAGCCGCTTCTCCGTCAAATTCGGTTGCATAATACTCTGGATCAGGCACACCGTCCCGATGCACATCAATAATTGCCGCAGGCCCGTCCTGCAGCAGCTCTGCTGCTGTTTTCCGGGAACGCTGATAAGCATTGACATCATGGGGATCATGGATGTTGTCACTGTGCACCACTTCGATTCCCTGATCCTCCAGCACAGTTACCATGGTCGTGGCTACATCCAAAATATCTCCGCCGCCGTTTTTGCTTTCTGTCCCCGAAGTGGGCACATAGCTTTCATCGGTATGGGTAGAATAAATGGCAACAGAACGAAACGGACCTGTCTGCGCGCTGACCGTTTCCGCTGCGCTGTGCAGCTGCGCTAAAACCTGTTTCATTTCTCTCTGCGCCAACAATTCACAATAAGCGTTCAATCCATCCAGCTTGGTAACCCGATAATGCTTATTATCACCTGTCAGCAATTCATCTCCAACGGATACTTTGCGGCTCATATACTCAATGGCCTCTTTTGTTTCCTGATCATATAAGGTGTAATAAGACCCATTTGTCTGTTCATCGCCAATCTGGCTGTTATCTCCCCATACCGGCAAAAAACTTCCGTTTTGCTGCCACTGGGTAAAAATATAGGTAAAAATGCAAAGACAGATAACACTGAGCA
>USPE01000327.1 GCA_900556545.1 uncultured Peptococcaceae bacterium
CTGAAAGTCCGTGCAAAACCATTTTGTTTTGCGGTGTGGAATTTATGGGAGAAAGTGCAAAAATTCTGAATCCGCAAAAAACAGTACTGCTGCCTGACCCCACTGCAGATTGTCCTATGGCCCATATGGTCACTGCCGAAAAAATTCAGCAAATTCGCAGTCAATATGATGATTTAGCCGTTGTCTGCTATATCAATTCTACTGCCGAAATTAAACAATATGCTGATGTTTGTGTAACCTCGGCCAATGCTATGACCATTGTCCGCAATTTACCGCAAAAAAATATTTTCTTTATTCCTGACGAAAACCTGGGCCGTTTTGTGGCCCAGCAGGTGCCCGAAAAACATTTTATTTTTAATGATGGCTACTGCCCTGTTCATGTGCAGATGACCGGCCAGTTGGTACAAAAGGCCAAGGAAGAACATCCGACTGCTCTGGTACTGGCCCATCCCGAATGTACACCGGATGTGCTGGCACAGGCAGACTATATTGGCAGCACGTCCGGTATTATTCGTTACGTCGGTAACAGCGACAAACAAGAGTTTATCATCGCCACTGAACTGGGCGTGTTGTATCAAATACGGCAAAATTGTCCAGATAAACAATGCTACTCGGTATTGCCAGAACAAATCTGTCCAGATATGCGTAAAATTACATTAGAAAAAGTAGCTTCTGTCCTGCGAAATTTTGATCATACCGTAGAATTAGATCAAACCATGGCCCAAAAAGCTATGACACCGTTACAAAAAATGCTGGAACTGGCCAGAAAGGATTAAATCATTATGCCAAACCAATCGATACAGACTGATATTTTAATTGTAGGCAGCGGCGCCGCCGGGCTATTTGCTGCTTTACAGATTCCAGCTGAAAAGCATGTTCTGCTGATCACCAAAAAAGAAGCAGAACAGAGCGATTCCTTTTTGGCGCAGGGCGGTATTTGCGTGCTGCGGGATTTATCCGATTACGAAAGCTACTATCAGGATACATTAAAAGCCGGTCACTACGAAAACGATCCAGCGGCGGTGCATACCATGATTGCCAGTTCCCGTACTATTATCAACCAGCTGCTGACTCTCGGCGTTCCCTTTGCCCAGGAGAACGGTACGTTATGCTATACTCGGGAAGGTGCTCACTCTGCGCCGCGCATTTTATACCATCAGGATCAGACCGGAAAAGCCATCACCAGTTGTCTGTTGGAGCATGCAAAACAGCGTTCCAATATTACTATTTTAGAGCATACCACTCTGCTGGACTTACTCTGTCAGCAAAATTGTTGCTATGGCGCAATTATACAACAGGCAGATGAAACCATAGCAACCATCCTTGCTGCCAATACCATATTGGCTAATTGGCGGATTATACAGCCATTCCACCAACTTTGGCCATCTAACCGGAGATAGCTTGGCCATTGCTCAGCGCCATCAAATTGCTTTGAAAAATATTGATTATATTCAGATTCATCCCACCACGTTGTATTCGCAGAAACCGGGCCGCCGCTTCTTAATTTCCGAATCAGTGCGGGGAGAAGGCGCTGTTTTGCTCAATGCTGCCGGAGAACGATTTACCGATGAGCTGCAGCCGCGGGATGTGGTAGCGCAAGCTATTTATCAGCAAATGGAACTGGATTGCAAACCTTACGTGCAATTATCCCTGCTGCCTATCAAAAAAGAAACAATTCTGCAGCATTTTCCAACCATCTATCAGCACTGTTTGGAAGAAGGCTACGATATCACAAAAGAACCCATACCCATTGTACCGGCCCAACACTACTTTATGGGCGGTATTCAGATAGACCTGGAAGGCCGCACCTCCATGCAGCATTTATATGCTGCTGGTGAAACCGCTTGCAACGGTGTACACGGAGCCAATCGTTTGGCCAGCAATTCGCTGCTGGAAAGCCTGGTATTTGCTCAGCGGGCAGCTTTGGACATTCTTGCACAAAGCGAGCCTTCTGCTTTATTCTGGCAAACAGCTGTTCAGTTAGCGGCAGATGTGCAGCCAAATCATTACCTGCCTGCCCAGGAATTACAGCAGACCTATCAGCAACAAGTGCTGGAGGCCATTCAACTAGAGAAAGGAAAACACCAACATGAATGATAGAATCACTCAGCTTTTAAACCAAGACCCACTGATTTTGCAAGCCCTGCGAGAAGACATCTCCAGCGAAGATGTCACCACCAACGCTATTTTGCCAGCGGCTTGCCCCGGTCAGGCCGATTTAATCTGCAAACAGGACGGCGTCATTGCCGGATTACCTGTATTTGAACGTACCTTCCATCTGCTGGACCCCAATGTGCGCATCACCTTCTACTGTCAGGATGGTGACACTGTATCTAAAGGGCAAAAATTGGCTTTGTTAGAAGGCGACATGCGCGTATTGCTGACTGGAGAACGCACTGCGCTGAATTATTTACAGCGCATGAGCGGCATTGCTACCTACACTCACAAAACAGCAGCCTTATTAAAAGGTACTGCTGTCAAACTGTTGGATACCCGCAAAACCACGCCCAATATGCGTATTTTTGAAAAATATGCGGTACGGGTAGGCGGCGGACACAACCATCGCTATAATTTATCTGACGGTATTTTAATCAAAGAT
>USPE01000328.1 GCA_900556545.1 uncultured Peptococcaceae bacterium
TAGGATATATGATTCATGAAGGAGCAGCAACATTTAAACAATGACAAAGAAGCAATGATGCAGCACTATAAAGCACAACGGGAAGCGCGGCAGCGGCAACGGCAGCAAGCACAGTTAAAAACCAGGCTGCTGGCTGCAGCCGGATTAGTATTCGTTGTTGTTCTATTTTTCAGTTTGAAAGGCTGTACCGGACAAGCACCTTCCGCAGAAGCAAAGGGCGGTGTCGTCAGCGATGAAAAGCTACAGCCTGATGCTCCTGTCACAGTGGGCAATGTGCAGTTCAAAGCAGGTTATTCCGCCGAATTAGCAGCAGATACAGCAACCATTCCTGCTGATGCCATCACCAGCACCTATGCCATTGTGCTTGACCCTGCAACCAACATAATTATAGCGCAGAAAGATGCCCAAACTACCATTTCCCCTGCTTCTATGACCAAAATTCTCACCATACTGGTGGCCATGGAACAGATTGAGAAAAACGAACTGCTCAGTTTGGATGATACCTTTACCATTACTCGGGAAATTACTGACTATTCCTATCAAAATAAATGCAGTGCCGCAGGATTTTTAGACGAAGAAACCGTTACTGTGCGGGACTTATTTTACGGCACCATTCTGCCATCCGGGGCCGATGCAGCAGTGGGATTGGCTACTTATGTGGCAGGTTCCCATGAAGCCTTTGTGGAATTGATGAACCAAAAGCTAGATGCACTAGGATTAGCCGATACCGCCCACTTTACTAACGCTGTAGGCTTATATGATGAGCTGCACTACTGCACGCCTTACGACATGGCTATGATTTTAAAAGCTACTTTAGAAAATGATTTTTGCCGGGAAGTGTTGTCCGCACACACCTATGTGACCTCACAAACTACCCAGCATCCGGAAGGCATCACCCTATCCAACTGGTTTTTGCGCCGGATTGAAGATAAAGACAGCGGTGGAACTGTACTAGCTGCCAAAACAGGTTTTGTCAATCAATCCGGTAATTGCGCCGCCAGCTACGCCATCTCCAACAGCGGCAAACCTTATATCTGTGTAACAGCTAACAGCTATCATAGCTGGCGCTGCATTTATGATCATGTAACTTTGTACAGTACTTACGGAAAATAACCATTATCTTCTCTTCCGTTACCAATATAACTTTCTTTTACAGGAGTCCGATTTTAACAGCGGACTCCTATTTTCATATACAATACCCATATTGCCTTTTCTTATATCTACAATAGAAAAGATTCTCCTCTGCAATTCATCTCTGCTACAAGGACATTATTCTTTCCAGAAAAGACTTGTGATATATTTCCTTAGTTCATAACCCTCTAAAGATATTTACACAATGGAAATACCTATATCAATACAAATGTAGTATAAAACTGAACTCTATTGCACTTCAAAAATTTGTGTATTTCTAAATGTCTACAACTGGCGAACACATAAAAAATACTGTCTGCACATATAAACCGATGCCGATTGACCGTGTCGGAAAAAATTGCTAGGATGAATACATCGAAGCTGTAACCAACAAAATGGATGGTAACAGCATACAATTTAAAAGTCTAATTAAAAATGGAGGTATGAGAATTATGGCTATTTATGTAATCACCGGCGGTACAACCGGAATCGGGGCCCACGTCAGAGAGCAACTGCTGGAAGCGGGGCATGAAGTATTCAATATCGACTACAAAAATGGTGACTACTGTGCAGACCTTTCCACCAAAGAAGGCAGAGAAGGCGCAATTGCCGCTGTCATTGGTAAATATCCAGATGGTATCGACTGTCTGATCTGCAACGCCGGGGTTGGCCCCACTGCACCACCAAGGGTTATCTTTTCACTGAACTTTTTTGCCCCTGTGCAATTAGCGGAAGCCTTGCGACCTTTGTTAAAAAAGAAAAAAGGGAACTGCGTCATTACATCCTCCAACTCCATCACTAATATGACGGTACGGTTAGACTGGGTAAACATGTTAATCAACGTTATGGATGAAGATCGCGTTATGGACTATGCACAGGAAATTGACTCCAAACTGTCTGCATCCTGTTACAGTTCTTCCAAACATGCACTGGCTCGTTGGATGCGCCGTGTGTCTGCATTCTGGGCTGTAGACGGTTTGCGTATCAACTCGGTAGCACCGGGTAATACTGCCACTCCTATGACACAGAATATGACAGAAGCACAAAAAGATGCCGCGCTTTTGATTCCAATTCCAACTCGTTACGGGCGCAAAGAGTTTTTGAGTGTAGACGAAATCGCTAACGGAATTGTGTTCCTTGCATCTCCATTAGCCAGCGGCATCAATGGGGTTGTTCTGTTTATCGACGGCGGAATTGACGCATTGCTGCGGTCCGAACGATTCTAACCGGTTTTTATCGCGAAAGGAGTAATTGACTATGAGCATGATTGAACTGTATGTCCAATGTATGAAAGACGGAAATAATGTAGGTCTGGCTGATCTGTTCAGCGAGCGGGGCGTTCTGCATGATACCTCTGTAATTCGCGCCGGTGTAGACGTTATCCATCTGGAAGGCCGCATGGCAATTGAAATGATGTTTCACCATAAATTTGGATTTAACGGCGGTCCATTTAAAATTCACGGCGT
>USPE01000329.1 GCA_900556545.1 uncultured Peptococcaceae bacterium
GCTCCGTTGCTGCTTCTGAAAATATTGTAATTGCGGCAGGACCTTGGGGGAAAATAAAAACAGTGTGTCAGATGTTTGCATTGATGCTGCTGATGCTGAAACCGCAGATTATGGCTTTATGCGGTATTGACCTGGGTTTGATTTTGATGTATGCAGCTTTGGCTTTGACTGTGTATTCGGGGATTGATTATGTAGTCAAACTGAACAAACAGATTACATGGAGTTGAGAACATGAACCAATTTGTATTATTTTTATCCCGCGGCTGTGGGTCCGGTTTGCTGCATCCGGCGCCGGGCACCTGGGGTTCTCTGGCGGCTTTATTCATTGGCATGGCATGGAGTTATTGGGGCGGTGGTATTCCTTTGTGGTTTATCATTGCAGCCGGACTGTTGGGTATTTACATTTGCGACAGCGGTGAAAAACAGCTGGGTGTGCATGATGCGCCGGAGATTGTATTTGATGAGTGGATTGGTATGTGGATTACCATGTGGAATGTACCGCTGATTTTGGCTCCGGTGGCTTTTTTGCTGTTTCGTTTACTGGATATCAGCAAAATTGGGCCCATTGGAAAAATACAGGATTTGCCCGGGGGATTAGGTATCATGGCTGATGATGTTTTGGCCGGTATCATTGGGCGGATTATTTTGGCTGTTGTGATATTTTTCTTTTTTTAAAGTCGAAATTATGTGGAAATTCAAGTAAAAAATAGAATCATAAATTGAGAAAACAATAGAATATTGTACTTTGTCAACAACCGTCGCTGCTTTTGTGACGGTTGTTTGCTTTAGTTTAAATATCTATCATTCTTTTTAAAGTTATGCTATACTTAAAATGTGAAAATAAAAACAATTTGCTGTAAAGCCTTTTCTACAGGTATTTTCCATAGGGACAGAAACTAGTTGCGACACAATGACAATGGTGTCCATTGAAACGAGATGAGGTGCGTGTATGAATTTAGAACAGTTTCGCTATATCAAAGAAGTTTCTCAATGTCGGTCAATTTCTAAGGCTGCAAAGCAGTTGTATCTGACCCAGCCGACAATTAGCAATGCGATTCATAATTTTGAAGAAGAAGTAGGATATAAGGTTTTTCGCCGTTCCAATCAGGGTGTGGAATTAACAGAAGATGGCGAGAAAGTAATGGGTTCCATTGACATTATTTTGAATGAAGTGCAGCATATCCGCAATACCAATGAGGTTTCTGACTATATCAGCGGAGATGTATATGTAGATGCATCGCCGGCTATTTGCAGCACCATTATGCCGCAGGTGATCATTGCCTGCAAGCGGGCTTATCCCGGCATCAATGTGCATGTAAAAGAAACCTTTCCTGATAAAAGCATTACTTCTTTGCTGGCCGGTGTTTCCACCATCAGTGTGACTTCTTTTGTTGGGGTAGACAAACTAAAAAATTTGCAAAACAGCCTTGGTGTGCGTAATTTTGAAGCTCAGCAGCTGCTGACGGAAAATTTTATGCTGTATACCAGTAAAGACTGCCCACTTGCGCAGGAAACAGAAGTGGAAGTGGAAGAGGCTTATGCCTACCCTTGGATTTTGTTGCAGGAACATAGCTATGAAGATAACTGCATGATTCTTGGTGAAGATGAAATTTGTCCGAACAGTATCATTTCTTTTCAGGATAAAGACAGCGTAAAACAGGCTATTGCCGCTGATTTGGGTGTGGCAGTTATGGCCAGCTCTTTTGCAGGGGAAGAAGATCCTTATGTGACAGCAGGCTTGATTCATCGAGTTGGATTAACGGATGTGCAGCTCACTATGATGCATGTGCTGGTTACTCCGAAGAAACGAAAATTTACTGTTGTTGAGAAATATTTTTTGGAAGAGTTGGAGCGGTTTTATCAGCAATTACAAAAGAAGCAACAAGGAAAACTGAGCTGAATACTTTGAAGAAGGGCTGTAAAAACCGATTTCCCGTTTTTTACAGCCCTTCTTCATTTATATAGATAATTGACTATTCCTAAAAAAGAGCACAAAACCATTTTTGCTTTGGTATTTATATAAGCAATATTAATTTTGTATAGATAATGTTTATTTAATTAAATATTACATAAAGGAATTGAAATAGATTAAATTAAAATTGTAAATTATAATATAATCATACAACCGGATATAGATTCCGGAGGAAACAGTTACTATTTAGATATGGAATTGAAGGGTGGTAATGACATGGCAAGAACGTTAAACAACAAAGTATTGGTTTTAGGTGTAGATGGTATGGATCCTCGGCTTTCTAAATATTTTATGGACAAAGGTAAAATGCCTAATTTGAAAAAATTTGTGACTCAAGGAGCTGCCCGTGAAAATTTACAATTATTGGGTGCACATCCTACTGTTACACCTCCAATGTGGACGACTATGGCTACCGGTGCTTATCCTATGACCCATGGTATTACAGACTATCATATGCAATCAAAGGAGTCTTTAGATACTATTTATTATTCATTTGATTCTAGATTATGTAAAGCTGAACAATTATGGAATGTCACAGCAGAAGCCGGTTTAAAAACATTGGTATTTCACTGGCCTGGTTCTTCTTGGCCCCCAACTTCTGACAGCCCTAATT
>USPE01000330.1 GCA_900556545.1 uncultured Peptococcaceae bacterium
AGCTTCTTCCCGTTCCTGCTCTTTTTCGTCACAAACTACACTGTAGCCATATTTGGAAGCTACTTTTTTCACATTTTCACAAGTTTCTTTATCCAAATCCATTCCGTTCATATTTTTTACCTCCTTAATTAAGTAAAGTGTACGTAAAACAAACTTTTGCAATTCATATGATATATGTATTATACCATAAGAAGATAATTATCTGCACATACATTTTACTATATCTTTATTGAAGAAATTTATATATTACTTCTCATCTAAAAAAATTTTTTTTAAAACTTTATTTTTGCTTGACTTGGATGTACAAACATGATAAAATACTCCTTGCTGAAAGCACATGGAGAGATGTCCGAGTGGTCGAAGGAGCACGCCTGGAAAGCGTGTATACGGGCAACTGTATCAAGGGTTCAAATCCCTTTCTCTCCGCCAGAAAAAACCGCTTACCCAATAGGGTTGAGCGGTTTTTTTATGTTTTACAAGAATCCCTCTGATTGCACTGTTGTTATACAGAAGTGAACAAAATCTTTTAAACCTTAAAGACCAGGCGAAATTTTTATCTCTCGTCTGGTCTTTGGTATTATGCGTTATATTGATTGAAGCAGTGGATCGCATTTAATTCTTTGCGGGATTTTGTGCGAATGACATTGCTGGCCGGATAGCCGACAGCCAACATGACAAAAATATTGCTGTTCTGCGGAACTTGCAATAACTCTTTCATTTTTTCTTCGTTAAAAGCTCCCATGATGCAAGTGCCGAGTCCCAATTCGGCAGCTTGCAGGCAGAAATGTTCGGTTGCGCTTCCCAAATCAAATTGTGCCCAGCGATTGGAAACAGTGTTGTTCATTAATAACGCCGGTTCTTCTACTACCGCAACCAGCACAGGAGCGCCTGCTGCGAATTTGTTAATCTTCATAGGATTGTCTTCAATGGCGGCAGCACCCAGTGTTTGGTTGTCAATGATGATAAACTTCCATGGTTGAGAATTGCAGGCAGAAGGTGCCAATTGAGCAGCCTGCACGCATTTCAGCAGGTCTTTGCGGTTAACTTCCTGTGTTGAGAATGTGCGGTCACTTTGCCGATTGTTAGCCAGTTCCATAAAACTCATTGTAATCACTCCTTTGTGTGAATCCGATTTCTCGGAAAAGAAAAATAACCACCGTTCAGCGGTGGTTATTATAATGCTTAGTTGTTTTTGCAAACCTGGTTGCCAACTGTGCAGGATGTTTTGCAAGCAGACTGACAGGATGTCTGGCATTCACCGCATCCGCCTTTTTTTACAGTAGCCTGTAAATTCTGGGAGCTGATTGTTTTAATGTGTGTCATACTAATATCCCTCCTTCGTACAATTACGTAGAATATTTAATTATTATAGCATGCTGACAGAAACAGGACAATAGTTTTTTCAACGGAGATTCTCAGAATTGGAAAGAGAACAATAACTTTGCTGGTGATATAAATAGGATTTTTCTTTGTTAAAAATGGCGGAAAATCTGGTAAGGCAGGTTATTTCATGGTAAACTAGTAGCATTCATCTACAAGGTGATTTTTTGTGTGAATTTAAAAATTATGGGAGCGTGTAATATATGTTACATATTGGGTGTCATTTGTCGGCCTCTAAGGGTTATTTGGCCATGGGAAAAGATGCGTTGAAGATTCATGCTGACACGCTGCAATTTTTTACCCGTAATCCTCGAGGCGGCAAAGCGAAGGAAATCAAGGAGCAGGATGTTGAAGCATTTTTGCAGTTAGCACAGCAAAATCAATTTACTACAATTCTGGCTCATGCGCCCTATACGATGAATGCTTGCTCTGGCGATACATCGGTACGTCAGTTTAGCAGAGAGATGATGGCTGATGATTTAAAACGGATGGAGTATCTGCCGGGCAATTATTATAATTTTCATCCGGGTAGTCATGTAGGGCAGGGAATGGATGTTGGTATTGCTCAGATTACAGAGCAGCTGAATGCGGTTCTATGGCCGGAGCAGCGTACGACTGTGCTTTTAGAAACCATGGCTGGCAAAGGCAGTGAGGTGGGCAGTCGTTTTGAAGAATTGCGCCGTATTATAGATGGTGTAGAATTGCAGGATAAAATGGGTGTTTGTCTGGATACTTGCCATGTTTATGATGCTGGCTATGATATTGTGGAACATTTGGACGATGTGCTGGACGAATTTGATCAAATCATTGGATTACAAAGATTGAAAGCCATTCACCTGAATGACAGTTTGAACCCAATGGGCAGTCACAAAGACCGACATGCCCGAATTGGAGAAGGACATTTAGGGCTGGAGGCAATTTGCCGTATCATTAATCGTTCAAAGCTGCAAAGTCTCTTTTTTATTTTGGAAACACCCCATGAAAAACTAGAAGGTTATGGTGAAGAAATCGCTTTGTTGCGTGGCTGCTATCAGGAGGCGTAAATGGATATTTTTTTGGATGTGCGGCAGGAGTTAGAAAAGTTAGCAGAACAGGATTATAAACAATTTTCAGCAGGATTGCTGCCCGGTGTGGAGCATATATTGGGGATACGGCTGCCGATGCTGCGAAAAAAGGGAGGCCAATAGGGCTG
>USPE01000331.1 GCA_900556545.1 uncultured Peptococcaceae bacterium
GCTATGCACAGCCTACCAACGAGGCAACGGAATTCAACCTTTATTCCGAGACCGATCATCTGTATATCTGGGTTCGTTTGATCACCCGGTTTCGGGACTACAATGTCTATGTTCACTATTATGATAAGAACTACCAGTAAAGTGTGAAATGGGGCGCAGATTTATGTCTGCGCCCCATAATCATTACAAGCAGATATATCGGCCCCGCCTAACTGTAAAATGTTGTGGGGCAGGTGGATTAGTGCATTTATACTACATAATCAAGGGCCGATGCTTTTAAGTTTCCGTAAACTCAATCGACGGCAACTAGACCGAATTTCACAGCAATATCTACATATTTCAGTTCAAACTGTGAGACGTACATTGCACTGAACATCATGTCAAACCCTCATGTTTTCTTATTAGATGAACCTACTGTCGGCATGGATATTTAGTTACATATGCTGAAAGCACAGGTAGAGAAAAGTATACAGTGTGAATTTGCCTTGACGAGAACGAAAAAACAATTTAGTATATAGTTAGCTTTAGCTAACCACGAAAGAAGGAGATTGCCGTGAAAGAGCTGCGTGGAACAGAATGGTATGGCGAATATGCTACGTTAACTGATGAACATAATGATTATATTCAAATCGAATATAAATGTAATGGAACAGGCCGTCTGTATGACTACGCCCTTTTCCCTGGTATTGACTTAATTTTTATGGATTTTAATTGCCCAGATACTTTCCATGAGCCTATTCCTAATAAAAATATCATTGAAATCCGTCATTACCAAAAAGGACGTGTTGAGTTTGAGCTAAGAAACAACAAAGTTTTCCACATGAAAGAAGGCGAATTTTGCATCAATGCTCTTGCTAATGTTCCTGCAGCATATTCTTTTCCTTTTGGAAATAGCGTAGGGCTAAGCTGTGTGATTGATAAAGATTCTGTCGATTCTGAAACACAACAACTCTTTTCTTACTACAACATTGATGTTCTAAATCTCGGACGAGAATTAGAATTAGAAAAAAAGTGGTTTTTATGTCGAACACCACAGCGCTTGTTGCATATCTTTGATGAATTGTATGCTGCAAAAGGTTCTGAAGGGCGAGACTACTTCCGTATCAAATTATTGGAACTCTTTTACCATATCAAACAATTGCGGATTGAAGATCAGTATGAGGCACCATATTATTCCAAAGAGCAAATTGAAATCATTAAGCGTATCCGACATAAACTTATAGAAAACCTGGACAAAAAAATATCCATAGAAGAACTCCTGCAAAGAGAGCCAATGAGCAAGGTCACATTTCAGGCTATTTTCAAACAGATTTATGGTGACACTCCCTATGCGCATATCAAGAATTACAAAATGAATCTTGCGGCTGTTTATTTACAGGAAACAGATCAATCCATCACTCAAATAGCTGGTGAACTTGGATATTCAAATATTAGTAAGTTTGCGAGAGCTTTTCAAGCAGTGTTTGGCCTGCTTCCAAAGGATTATCGTAAAGCAAAAAAACGAATTAACTTTTGGGCTGTTTTCGTAGTTTATCTTTTCCTTCGGAGTAGTTAGCGGATGCGAACTGTTGTAAAATAGCGGTGTGGTTAGTTAATGCTAACCACACCGCTATTTTATTATAGGAGGGTTCTGGAATGGAACAAACGGTGAAGAAAAAATTTGGCATTCGGGACATTATGACGATTGCGGCAATGATGGTAATTACTTTCCTCATCGCAATGGTTATCGGCTCTGTTACGCTGCCTTTCCCGGTGGTGTACCTGTACGGCTCTGCTGGTATTGATGCCTTTATCGGCGCCATTTTTTATTTGGTTGCAGCAAATCGCGTCAACAAACATGGGCTGCTGTTCGCATGGGCCGCTGTTTATGGCCTAATTCAAGGCATCATGGGCTATATGTTCTTGATCCCGTATTTTCTGGTGGTAGCACTTATCGCTGAGCTGACCATGATTGGCAAGGATACATACCGTAATGCTGTCCGCAATCGAATTGGCTGGACGGTCAATGCTATCGGCAACTTTGTCGGTTGCGCCGTACCGCTGTGGTGGGCTTGGGACAGCTATCAGGAAATGGCAGCAAGCAGCGGTTTTGATGCAAATACCTTGAATATGCAGCTCTCTATGGTGACTTCTCCGGCACTGATGCTTCTGGGTGTTGTCATTACTGCGGCTCTTGCAATTCTTGGTACATTGTTCGGCCAGCGGTTGCTCAGAAAGCATTTCCAAAAAGCAGGCATTGTAGGATGATGGCCAAAGAAAAAAGGCAAAGACGGATTGACCAGATCGACGGGCGCACAGTTCTTTTTCTGACGCTGTGCGCCTGCCTTGTGACCTTCCTTACAACAAGTTTTTTGGGGCATGGGATTTTTACCTTTTGGATTTTTTTGATCCTTTGCTGGTTCGGCTTATATAAACAAGCGCTCGGATGCTTTGCGGTCTATTTAGTAGCTATTGTATGGCTGATGATTGAGACAAAGTATCAGTTCAGCATCCCCTCTCCGCTACTACTCAGCATGATTTACAAACTGTTACTCCCCGCCATGCCAGCCTATCTTCTGGCTAAAATCC
>USPE01000332.1 GCA_900556545.1 uncultured Peptococcaceae bacterium
AAAGATGTTTTTTTCAGCCAGTTAAAGATTGGCCGAATCAACAGCAGAATAAATGGAATGGGCAGCAAGTTACCCACTATACAAATACAGACGGCTTCTACAATGGGAATATTTAATAATGCCGCAGCAATTAGACCGCCACGCAACTCTAAAATAGGCATAATAGAAATCAAAAACACAACCAACTCTGCTGGCAGCACATTTGCAAAAATACCTGTAAACCAATCGACTAATGACTCTACCATTTTTTAAATACCTCCATTTTCACATTTTTTCATTGTAGCACAGATTATGCATACAGACAATTCTCTACAGAAAAAAATTTCCAGTTTTAACACATTATTTTCTATTCTTTCCCTTGCCATCAAAAAACATGCCGCTGTCTTATCATACTTCCAACGATAAAGGACAACATAATGTTTTCATCTTTGGCTGAAAACCCTGCTTCAGATACAAACGTTCCGCTTTATCATTTCCAGCCAAAACCTGCAATTCCACATAATCCAGTTTATTTGCTGCTCCCCATTGTTTCACAGCGTCCAACAGTGCAGTGGCAACTCCCTGATTTCTCTGTTCTGGTCGGACAATCAAATCCATCAAATACGCAAATCGATGAGGTACAAGACAAGTATACGGTGGAGTCTGCTGTATCTGCACCAACGCCATACCTGCTATTTCGCGCTCTTGCACCGCTAACAGCAGCGTCATCTGTGTATCCTGCAAACAGCGTTGCAAAAAATCATATTGCTGCCCAGCTGCCTGAAAATAATCAGGCTGCAATGTGGCTGAATATGCAAATAACAACGCATATAACTCCATAATCTCTGGTAAATCAACTTCTTCAGCCTGACGAATCTTTATCATAACTATCGCTCCTATTTTAAAATCACAATAAAAGTACTATTATTTACTACTATTATTTTCACCCATTCTTTTATTCGATATTTTTTGCCGTTTTCCTGTTCTTTTCCCCATCAACTGCCCAATCTGTCCGGTAGGTACTAACAGGACCAGATAAATGCAACCAGCTACTATCATCGCTAAAAGTAAAGAAACGCCAATACTTCCTCCTAACAGATTCCAGATCATTTGAATGATACATAACATCAACAAGCTATTCCCTACAGGCAGCAACATCTCACCCCAGCTTAAATGCAGCCGTACCTGACGAGCCAAAATGGTCAAATTGAGAAAACACTGCAGGCCGTAACCCAACACCATGCCACCGGCAATACCATTACTGCCCCATCCCAATGTGCGGATGCAATAATACATACCAATCAATTTAGCAGCAGAGCCAAAAAAATTATTTACAAAAACTGCCCTGGTTCGACCCAATCCCTGTAAAATACCCACGATGGTCTGTTCCAAATACATAAATACTGCACCAAAAGAAAGAATCTGCATCATGGCACCTAATCCATGAATCTGAAATAGAATCTGCCCCAACTGCTCTCCATATACATATAGGACTAAAATAACCGGTAAACTAAATAGCCAGGTAATACTGATAGATTGCTGACAACGCTGTTCCAATGCCTCTTTCTGATGGGTGGCATCTGCCTCTGACACTGCTGGAATCAAAGCAGTAGCCAATGCTCCTGTCAATACCGTAGGGATGGTTACCAAACTAATGGCTACACCAGAAAATTGCCCATAGACACCGGCAGCCTGACTGGCGTTATACCCCACAGCCATCAAACAAAAAGGAACCAAACTGGCTTCAATGGCCATATCAATACTGCTGGTTAAACGGGTAAATGTAGTGGGCAATCCCAAGGCCAGTAAAGATTGCAGCACCTGCCCCCGATTTTGAAGGGATACTATTTCACTTTTCTGTTTTTGGCGACTATAAAGATAAAAAAACAGCAACAATAGAAATCCAGCCAATTCCCCAACCATTGCTGCTGCTGCCAAACCCATAGCCAATGAAACAACATCATGGGGACATAGCCACAGGATAAAAATCATACCGCTTACCACCCGAACCAACTGTTCTGCCATTTGTCCCAAGGAAGGATAAAGCATTTGCTGCATCCCTTGAAAATAACCGCGCATAACTGATGTAAATGGCACTACAACAATACCGGGTATCAACATATAAAAGCAATGCACTACTCTCTGTTCTGTTCCAAAAAGCTGAAAAAGCTTAGGCATCACCCATAAAGCCGCAACAACACAACAGAAACACAATAGTCCCACCAACAAAAAAGCAGTGCGCATCATAATTGTAATCTGCCCTTCTCGGCCCCGCGAGATATATTCAGCTGTCAATTTAGCAATGGCCACCGGCATTCCGGCAGTAGCCAATACCACTAAAATAATGTAAAAAGGAAATCCCATATTCAGAATCCCCACCGACTCCGTACCAGCATAACGTACCACCAATATTTGATAAACAAATCCCAAACCACGAAGCAACACACTGGTTATCAGTAAAATAACGGTTCCTTGCAGAAATTTATTTTTCATAATTCTTTCCCGCCTTATTTTCTTTATTGCTATACCTATGTCTTTCTCGTCTACTTTAGGCATAAAAATAAAAGAAACACTGGCGTAAAATA
>USPE01000333.1 GCA_900556545.1 uncultured Peptococcaceae bacterium
CTGTTCCTGATTTGGATTGATGATAAATTCGCCATCCACCAAACCTACTACTACACCAGCAATTGGCCCCATAAATGGAATCTGGGACAGATGCAGCGCTGCAGAAGCGCCTACCATAGCCAGTACATCCGGTGTGTTGTCCATATCCACAGACAATACAGTGGCTACTACCTGTACATCATTGCGATATCCTTTTGGAAATAACGGACGGATTGGACGGTCGATCAAACGGCTGCACAAGATTGCTTTTTCGCTGGCTTTCCCTTCCCGTTTTAAAAAGCCGCCGGGAATTTTTCCGGCTGCATATAATTTTTCTTCATAGTCAACAGTCAGAGGGAAAAAGTCTACCCCATCTTTTGGTTCTTTGGCACCTACAGCAGTAACCAAAACTGCTGTTTCACCATAGGTACAAAATACTGCACCGCTGGCCTGTTTTGCCATACGGCCGGTTTCCAGCGTCATAGCGCGGCCGCCTACCTGAATTGATTTTCTTAAAATATTTCCCATAGTGCTCCTCCTTAAAATTAAACTTGTTTCATTCTTGATTTCGGCGGAGCAATTAACAAACAAGAAAAAACCACCTGATTTCCTCTTGTTTATTAATTACACCTCCGAAGGAAAGAAACAGAAAAGTGATAAACCACAAAAAGAGCAGCACAGGGCTGCTCTTTCTAAGTTACTACCGACGGATACCCATAACACTGATAATTTTACGATATCTTTCGACGTCTTTGGATTTCACGTAGTTCAACAGGGAACGACGCTGACCAACCATTTTTAACAGACCACGACGAGAATGATGATCTTTTGGATGCTGTTTTAAATGTTCGGTTAAATATCCGATTTTGTTTGTCAGAATTGCAATCTGCACTTCTGGAGACCCAGTGTCTGTTTCATGCAGCTGGAATTCTCTGATTAACGCCTGTTTTGTTTCTGTGTCTAATGCCATGATGGCACCTCCTGAAAAATAATAATAATCGCCGCATGCTAAGTTTTCGTTGGAGAACGAAAAACTGAGTACGCGGTTCACAATTACTGATTATACATGAATTTCACTGGTTTGGCAAGTAGTTTTCCAAGAAGATTGTAAAATATGCCAATTTTTATTTGTACAACCGTTCCTGTTTTACAACACTCCGGCATCCGGTTTTGCCTTTTTGTGTGCGATACATTTTTATTCCCACTCTATCATTAACTGCTCATTGATTACAGGCAAAAAGAACCCTCTGTCAGATATACTATCATCAACAGAGGATTCCTCTTTTGCAACAAAATTGTTTTTCTAAGCGCAATTATTTTCTATATCATCTTATACGCCTTATAATTGAAACAATTGCCTGGTCTGCGCCTTATCTTTTTCCAACTGCGCTTTCAATGCTTCTAAACCGGAAAATTTTACTTCGCTGCGCAAAAAATATCGAATACCGATTTCAATCTCTTTGCCATAGATATCCGCATCAAAATGAAACAGATTCACTTCAATATTAATCCCTACACTGTTTTTAATGGTAGGCCGCAGTCCAATATTTAAAATTCCGGGATAGGTTACGCCATCCACTTTGGTCAAAGCAGCATAAACACCATTGGCCGGCAGCAACAGCTTTGGCGGCGCCATAATATTGGCGGTAGGAAAACCGATGGTTCTGCCAATCTGGTTGCCCTGACAAACCACACCGCTGACTGTATACACATAACCAAGCATTTCATTTACTTTTTCAATGCGTCCATCCTTCAAATAAGAGCGAATGGTAGAGCTGCTGACAATTTCATCATCTACGCAGCATGGTTCCATCACTGTAACCGATATCCCGTACTGACTGCACAATTCCTGCAGTTTTTCCGGATTACCGGCGCCCTGATAGCCAAAGGTATAGTTGAACCCCACCACTACATGCTGAGCATGCATTTTTTCTACCAAAATGGTTTTTACAAAAGCTTCCGGTGTTAATTGAGCAATTTGTGCATCAAAAGGCACTGTCTGCAAAACATCCACACCAAGCTGGCCCAACCGCTCTGCTTTTTTCTCTTCAGACAGCAGATAACAAAAGGCCGGGTCAAAAAGCTCCTGAATCTGCGGATAAAAGGTGAATACAGCCAATTCTTCTCCGTTTTGATCAGCAATTTCTCTCCCCAGCCGGATTAACTGCTGATGCCCTTTATGTAAACCATCAAAATTTCCTAACACAACAGTACGATACTTTTGCGTCATTCTCCTGTTTCACCACACTTGAACACTTTATTGGGCTGAAAGGCTTCTCCTTCCGCTGTGCCAATGGCCAATAGCTGTCCCTGCGCCGATACAGCGCGGCAGATTGTTCCAGGCTCCAGCTGCTCTACTCCCGGCACCCGCTGAGAAAGACCGTTTAAAAGCCTGGTCTGTACCGCCGGTTTATCCACAGTCAGCATAGGCATTCCATGCAGACTGGTATTCATATCCTGCAAAAAGCATTCCGGCTCCTGTGCCTGCTGCAATTTTTCCAGCGTCACTGCTGTTTCAATATCAAAAGAACCGCTGGCAGTCCGCATCAGATAAGCCATGTGGGCGCTGATGCCGCA
>USPE01000334.1 GCA_900556545.1 uncultured Peptococcaceae bacterium
CCATGTCTTATTGTGTAAAAAACCCCCGCCGCACTTGCGGCGGTCTTATCAGTTATTGGTTATACTCGTATCGGTTATACTCGAAAACGGCAGGCTTCTTACATCCCTACATATGCGCCGTTCTGAATTACCATACCCTGTGGAACTTTGCTGATTTCGCCAGCTTCGTTCCAGGTAGCAGCTGCGCCGCCGGTGGTCAAACCTTCAAATTCCATGGTGGAGAACTGTTCAATCATCAAATCGTTGATTTCTTCTGCTGTCATGTCAGCAGTTACGCCGGCGTTGTTGCAAGCCTGATACAGTGCATAGATGCAGTCATAAGCGTCGGCAGCAAACTGGTTTGGCACTTCGCCGTATTTTTCCTGATATTTTGCTACAAAATTTTTGGTTGCTTCGTCTTCTGCGTCAGCAGAGAATGGTGTCAGCAACATTACGCCTTCAGCCAGAGCAGTATCAAAACCGTCTAAAGTTAAAATACCATCCATACCGTCTACACCAAAGAATTTAGGTGCATAACCCATGTTGTTAGCCTGAGTCAGAATCAGAGAAGCTGCATCATAGTAAATTGGCAGGAATACCAGGTCTGCGCCTGCATTTTTGGCATCGCTTAACTGTACAGAGAAGTCATTCTGGCTGTCAGTGGTAAAGGTGCCTTCAGAAACAACTTCCAAACCTAATGCATCTGCTTCTTCCATAAATTTGGCGTAAATACCGGAAGAATAAGCGTCATCGTTTTTGTAGATTACAGCAATTTTAGTACCTAATTTCTGTTCGCTGATATACTGTGCAGAAGCAGTACCCTGGTTTGGGTCAGAGAAGCACATCTGGTATACGTTATCTTTCCCGCTTGTTACATCAGGAGCAGAACCGGATGGTGTTAAACCGAAAATTCTGTCTTTATTGTTTTCTGCAGATGTAGCAATTGCTGGTGTAGAAGTAACAGAGCTTAAAGAAATCTGCATTCCCCAGTCTTTTAAGGTATTATACGCATTCACTGCTTTTTCTGCGTCATGGGCATCGTCTTCCATTTTCAGTTCAAACTGCAGACCGCCCTGTGCATTTACTTCTTCTACTGCAATTTCAGCACCTTGTTTTACCGCAATGCCATAAATGGAAGCACTGCCGGTCAGTGGGCCTGTACCGCCGATTTTAATTGCTGCTGCGCCGTCAGTTGCAGCACTATCATCAGTGGTAGCGTCGCCGCCGTTGCCGCAACCGGCAAACATGGTCAAGCCCATGGTCAAAACCAGACCCAATGCAAGTTTTTTCTTTGTTTTCATCTTCATTGTAATATCCCCCTTAAAATAATCCTGCGCTTTTCTGTACTATATCTGTCTTAAAAAAGCTTCATGTATTATATAATACATGATTTTTATTCTTTTGCAATGTTTTTTTTACTTTTTTCTTGACTTTTTTTTATACAACATATAAATAAAGAGCAGAGTTGCCTCTCTGCCCTTTATTTCGCACAGTTTGCATACTGTGTCAGCCCTGTTCCTGCAGCACTTCATACACAACCTGCGCAAAGCACTCCATAGAATAATTGGCCTCCTCTTGCGTATTTAAGTCCGAACCAATTTCCAGCAATACCGCATGGGGATTCATCTGCTGATTATAGCGCCCTGTTTCTTTGATGCGAATGCTTTCCCGCAGCAAGCCCGGATACAACTCATTGCATTTGGTTTCCAGCTGCCGTGCAAAGGCAAGATTTTCTTTCCAATTGTCATGGTTGGCGCCAATCACCAGCATAATACGGGCCGCTGATTTACCATTGATGGTAACAGTGGTCGGTTTTTTGGAGGTGAACCCGGCATCCCGATGAATATCAAAAATCGCTTTTGTCTTTGGATTGGTCTTTAGCAACGCCTGTGCTGTCGCCAGAGAATTTTGATAAGAACGATTCCAATTGGGATAATCGTGCAGTGTTTTATTATGCACTGTGCGGACACCGTATTTTTGCTCCAACGCAGCCTGAAACACCTCTGCAGCCTGTACCACACCGCCGTTTTTTCCGCTGACCTTACTGACACCATCGGTAGGCAGATAGGTTTCCGCATTATGGGTATGGTATAAAACAACCTGAACATCCTGTGAAACTGTAATATCACTAACCTTTTCAAATCGGTGTTTCCAGCTGTCTGCTACAAAGGCCGACGCATAATAAGCTTCTTCTTCTGCAACCAATTCAATCTTTTTATATGCGCTCTGCTGCAAAACAGGAAATCCGCTTTCTAACTGATAATAAGGATTCACCGGCACTGTGCCGCTGAATAGCCGCCACAGCTGAACAGACAGCGGCTCTTGTTCTTGTCCCATGCTCCAGCCTGCTTTTAAAACAGCCTGGGCCTGTTCCTGATCCTGTACGGCCAGTCCACTGGATTGCCACAGACTGCTGCCGCAGCCGGATAATGCCACTACAATGAAACACCACGGCAAAATTCTCCACAGCATCCTCTGAAAATTATGAAACATCACACTCGTCCCTTTTTGGTGTTAAATTTTTTATGCTTTTTTATGTTTATATATATGCGCGAATCGCTGCAATTATTCTTGCA
>USPE01000335.1 GCA_900556545.1 uncultured Peptococcaceae bacterium
CTGCCGTTGTTTTTCCAGCCGCAGCTGATCCCGGTTTATCATCACAATACACCTGCTCTCTTATGTGTCTGATTATTCCTCCAAAAAGCTTAAGTCCACATCTTCCGACTTAAACTTTTGTGTAATGGCCGGCTTTTGCTTCACAGTTTTCGCCGCCTGATAGTCTTTTTCATTTTTTTGTTTTTCCTGTGCCAGCGTTTCCGGTGTAAAAATACCTTTCTTCTGCCAATCCTCCAGCACCTTGTTGATATATTTCAGCGATGGATTATCGGCTCCTGTGGTGTCCTCCACCGCCAGCATGACCATTTCATGGGTAAATTTCCATTGGGCGGTCCATTTTAGATACAGTTCCTTCTGCGGTTCGCTGGGATGATTTTTTTTGCCCAGTTTACGCAGAACTTCTGTGGTTTTATAGGTAGTGCTATTTAAACTTTCTGCAAACTTCTGAAAACTTTGGCCATCCTTTACCTGAGCGCCGTAAGCCATCTGACAGAAAAAACGAAAATCATAATACTTGCGGTACTGCTGATAATATATTTTATAAATTTCATACACCAGCGTATAGGACCAATTATACCGCTGCACCACTTCCTGAATATTCTGTTTATCCCGCAGTGTCAAAAACAAGCCCAGTGTCTGCTCCAGTTTTTTTATCAGCTGGGCATAGTTGAACTCCGACGATGTGTAACTGTCGTTTTCTTCAGACAAATACTGCGGCTGCTCACCCAAGTTCATGCTGATTTTATCAAACATCGGCGAAAAATCCACCGTCTGCGTATCGGTAAACCAGTGAATCAGCCCTTTGGCATGCAGCGTGCGGGCGGCTTCCAGCGCATAATGATCATTGCTTTTAATCTGGTCTGTTCCGCAATAAAGCAGATACAATATCTTCCCCAAATCTTCAAAATTTAAACCCAGCGGTTCCATCAATCCCAACAGACGGCTGGGAATGCTTACCGTACCGCCTTCAAAAAACCAGGCGGTGATATTTTGTTTACTCACCTGCTCCACCTCATCCTACCGTAATGCCGGTAATCCGCACATCAATTTTCAATACCGTCAGATTGGTCATCTCATCCAGAGCGTCAATGGTGTTTATCTGAAACTGCTCAATGGCTGCCTGAATAGGAATGCCAAACCGTATTTTCATTTCGCAATAAATGCTGACGCCAAAATCGTTCATATCCACCTGAATTTTAGCGCCCCGGTCAAACTCCTCCTGCCGGTTCAAATTATGCCGCACAATTTGTTCAATGGCATTTTCGGAAATGGTCAATCTGCCCAGCTGGGAAAACCGCGGACGCACAATACACTTATCCTCTGTGGTCTTTCCTGTCTTGTCCTTTTTCTTGGTCATAAAGCCAAAGATAGAATCAATCCAGTAATTGGGCAGATCTTTTTTTACCTCAATGCTTGGCAGCGGAATGACATGTTTGCCTTCCCGCCGCATGCGCTGCGCTTCTTCAATCTGCTCGGCAGTAGCAATGTCCTGAATGAAGATTTTGTATTTTACCGCAGGCAGATGCAGCGCTGCTGTAATGCGGTCTATCATCTTTTCTGATGTGCCCAGAATCAGTATCTTTTTGGGCTGCAGCTGTTGAATGCGCTCCCGCACATGGGCCGCATGGATCGGGTCATGAAAAATTGCCCGTTTTACCGCAGCTACAGTGGTTTCCTCTGCTTTTGCCGAACTTCCGGCCATCTTTTTGCCATCTTTGATCAGCAAACCATCATCAATCATTAATTCAATGCCATAATCCTCCATAACTGAGTTGGCGTTATGACTTTTTCCGGTGCCGCTGGCTCCAATTAACGCATAAACTTCCATTCTTGTTCCTCCCGCATAGGAATGGTTCCCGTATATCGAATCCCCTGCAAATCAATCTGGCAGGTGTATATATAAATTTCTACCCCGGCTTGTCGGGCCAGCTGCAGCTGCTGCCCGAACGCGGGATCTGTGTCCCAGTTGACGGCAAACTGGCTGGCCTGGTTGCCCATCACCAAAAAAATGACCGCGCTGTCCAAGCCATCCTGTTTACATTGCATCAGTTCCTGTAAATGCTTGCTGCCTCTGGCCGTAGGCGCGTCGGGAAATCGAGCTGTGTCACCGTCCAGCAAATTAACCGATTTCACCTCGGCATAACAGCGTTTTCCCCCTCGCTGCAACAGAAAATCAAAACGGCTTTTTCCATAGGTTTTTTCCCGCATAATTTGGGTAACATCAGCAAAGGCTGCCAAAATTCCCTGCTGCAGCCAAAAATGCACAATGTCATTGGCCAGATGGGCATTTAAACACACATAGCCTTCCCCCTGCTGCACCAACAACAGTGTATAAGCAGTTTTACGATTGATGCCGGATGCAGGCTGCACCCACACCGCTGCGCCCGGTATCAATAACTCCCGCATATGGCCGGAATTGGGCACATGCACCTTAACCCGCTGACCATCCAGCTCTACCTCGGCCCGAAACCGATTGTCCCGCTGTACAAAGACCGCCTTCTGCAGCGGCCCTAATGGAAACACCGGCTGGTTCATACCATCGCTTCCTCC
>USPE01000336.1 GCA_900556545.1 uncultured Peptococcaceae bacterium
AGCCTGCAATAATATTCCGCCCTAGTGATTGGCTGCTCCAGCCGATGTGCTTGCGCAAATCAGCGATTGGACAGTTGCCAAACTGATAACCTAGTACATTGGCACTGCCGCCATATACAGGAAATATATAACCGTTGATTAAATTCAGCAATGTCGTTTTGCCGGAACCATTCAACCCTAGAATAATCCAGTGCTCGCCATTTTCTACCTGCCAGTTGACACCGTTCAGAATCATTTTTCCGTTTTTGCGATAACTTACATTTTGTAAATCAATAATCACATTCTTCACCTTCTGTTATTGTTCCTTCCGGTTTCGATGAAGGAGCTTTTCTTTTTTCTTCTTTTCTTTTTTGTCAGACTGTTCAGTCCATCCATACTCTTCTAAAATTGCTTTTGGTGCACGATTGATAAACCAGTTTACCATAAACATCAACAGAGCCAGATCGTCAAATTGTCCAAAAAAGGGAAAATCAAAAATGAAATCATAAGGAAATACCAGATATCCGATGGTTACAAATAGAAATACAATTTTATTCAGTCGTTCTACCCGCACATCTTTCATCAGACGCACTGTCAGCGGCAAAGTTTTTTTCATATTCCAGACAGCGCGAATTCCTTTTCCAATCAGATTACTGCGCATCGCTATCACCTCATAGTATCAATTCAGATTCAGTGAATACCGCCCAACATATCCTGTTCCCGCTCGCTTTTTTTATTGCGGCTCATCAGCTCGCTGACAGCCTGCTGCACCGGAAAGTCTTCAAACAATACTTTATACATTTCTTCGGTAATCGGCATGGAAATTTGCAACTCCTGAGCCAGCTCCATCGTGGCTTTTGTCGTTTTTACCCCTTCCACTACCATGCCCATATCCTGTAAAATCTGCTCCAGCTTTTTACCTTCGCCCAAAGCCAGCCCACAACGATGATTTCGGCTATGACGGCTGGTACAGGTAACTACCAGATCGCCAATACCGGTTAAACCGGAAAATGTCAACGGATCGGCACCCAGAGCAATGCCCAGCCGAGAGATTTCTGCCATACCCCGTGTCAGCAATGCTGCCTGCGCATTATCGCCCAAGCCTAAACCAATGGCAATACCGGTAGCAATAGCAATGATATTTTTGATAGCGCCGCCAATTTCCACACCAATTAAATCATGATTGGTATATACCCGCAAATTGGGCGACATAAATAGATCCTGCACCGCTTCTGCTGCGGCAGCATTGATCGAACAGGATACTACCGCAGCCGGCAGTCCCCGTCCTACTTCTTCTGCATGACTAGGCCCATACAGCGCAACAAAACGCTGCTGACTATCGGGAATTACCTGCTCCACTACCTGGCTCATCCGCAGCTTGGTGCCTACTTCCAACCCTTTAGCAGTATTAATCAGCACTGCTTTGGCAGGAAGCAATACTTTTACTTTTTCCAGCGTTTCCCGCAGCACCTGTGAGGGTACTGCCAGCACTACATAATCTACATCGGCCAGCACAGCGGCCAGGTCAGTTGTGACCGATAAACCTTCCGGCAGATATACACCGGGCAGATATTTTTTATTTTCCCGCTGTTGATTCATTTCATCAGCCTGCTCGGAGCGACGACACCACATCTGCACCGGTTGCCCTTTTTCGGCTAATACAACAGCCAGAGCCGTTCCCCAACTGCCGCAGCCCAACACAGCTACATTACTCATGTTTTCCATCTCCTTCAAGTTTAGATTTATTTTTATGCCCCAATTTGTTTTCCGTTCCGTTCATCAAACGTCTGATATTGGGAATATGCAAATACACTACATATATTGCAGCGGCTCCAATCCCCAAAGTATACGGCAGAGGTGCATCAGTCAGAAACAGCACAACGGGCGCGGCAGAAGCCGCACAAATAGAACCTAGCGACATATACCGGGTGCATACGCACAAAGTAACCAAAATAATCAGACAAATCAACAAAGCCAACGGAGAAAAATACAGCAGTACACCAGCTCCGGTAGCCACCCCTTTTCCGCCATTAAACTGAATAAAACAGCTCAGGGTATGTCCGATGATCGCAGCCAATCCACCCACCAGGGCACCCAGCTCTCCAGCCAGCTGAAAACCGATGCAGGCCGAAAGCCAGCCTTTTCCCAAATCACCAGCCAAAACTACAGCGGCTTTGCCAATACCCAAAGTGCGCCATACATTGGTAAAGCCCACATTACCACTGCCATGCTGCCTGATATCAATACCGCTCAGCTTGCCAACCATATAGCCAAAAGGAATGGCACCCAGAAAATAAGAACAAAGTACGGTTAAAATCCAGTCCATACCACTCACTCCTCAGAACGTTTTTTCACTACAAACCGGATTGGCGTTCCTTCAAATCCAAAGTTTTCTCTGATTTTATTTTCTAAAAACCGTTCATAGGAGAAATGCATCAGCTCAGGATCATTAACAAACAACACAAATGTTGGCGGTTTTACACCGCTCTGTGTTGCATATAGAATTTTCAGACGTTTTCCTTTATCTGATGGTGGCGGATTCAGCT
>USPE01000337.1 GCA_900556545.1 uncultured Peptococcaceae bacterium
GAAATCAAAGAACTTCTGCGAACCAGTATGGGAGAATTTGAATCCATGCAAAAAGAAGAAGGCTGGAACTATGAGCTGATTGACGGTATGGTGATGATGTCGCTAAGACCGGCAGCAAAACATCAAAGAATTAATGGGAACATTTATCACGAATTAAGGAAGCTATTAAAAGGAAAAAACTGCGAGCCTATCCAGGAAATCGATCTGGTATTGCATGGCGAAAATTTTATTCCCGATTTAATGGTAATCTGTCATGAAAACTTAGATGAACTTACCCGTTATGAAAAACCACCATTGATCGCAATCGAAATCATCAGTCCTTCCAGCATCAGCCGTGATTATTTCGTAAAACGGAATCGCTATGAAGCGTTGGGGATACCAGAATATTGGATTGTGTCACCGGAGGAAAAGTGTATCATGGTGATTTGCTTTGTGACAGGAGAAACAGGCCAGTATTGTGATGGCAAAATGCACTCCTTCATCATGCCCGAAATTGTAATTGATTTAAGTGACGTTTTCTAATTTTATTCTTGACAATTATGATATAATAAAACTATCTTTATTCTTGACAATTATGATATAATAAAACTATCTGATTTTATTGTAAAAAATGCACCAGGAGGGGAATTTTATGAATGTACAGAATTTTTTGACACGCTGCAAACGACATGCACTGCAAACATCCGCTGTTGCAATAACCGGCTGTTTGCTGCTGGCTGCTCCGGCACAGGCTGCGGAGCCATTTACCGATGTGCCGGCAGATCACTGGGCTGTTTCTGCCATTGAGGAATTGCGCACGCTGGGTTTTTCTGACGGCATCGGCGATGGCCAGTTTGGTTTAGGCCAAACCATCACCCGTGCTCAGTTTGCTGCTTTTATTGCAAAAGTGGAAGGATACAGCGGAGATGCGCCACAGGCTTATACTGACAACACCGATGCCAATGCCTGGTATTACAGCGCCTTAAATGCTATGGCCGCTCATCAGGTGACTGCTGCCCAAGGTGCTTTTCGCCCCAATGATCCTATCACCAGAGCTGAAATGACAGAGATGATGGTAGGTGCGTTGGGTTTCTATGATTTAGGCAATCAGTTAAATAACATCGCCTGTCCCTTTTCTGATGTAACTGAACGAAAAGGGTTCATTACCCTGGCCAACGATTTGGGATTGGCTGGCGGTGTAAGCGATACATCCTTTGCGCCCAATGCCACTGCCACCAGAGAGCAGGCAGCCGCTATGCTGGTGCGGTTATATCACAGCAATGAGCAGCAGCTGGACGAGCTGTTTGGGTTCTATGCCATCTCTTCTGCTTCTCAGAGCAGCTTTTTAAGTCAGCTGGATGGCGCAGGCTTTGGCTGGGCTCGCCTTACCCTGCAGGACGGCCATGCATTGTTAAACACAACCGCTGCCAATCAAAATGAATATTATATTCCGGCAGGTTTTACCCAGCCGATAAATCAGGTGCGCAGCACTGGCGGCAACGCTTTACTATCGGTCTATGCTGATGATACCAACGGTCTGCTGTCCCAGATTTTAGCCAACCCACAGCTGCGTGCCGAGGCTATTCAGCAAATGGCAGCCGCAGTATCCAGTACCGGACGAGATCAGCAAACAGTATCCTTTGATGGTATTGTTGTAGATTTTGAGGCTCTGCGCGCCGGGCAAAAAGCCAGTTACACAGCCTTTTTGCAGGAACTGCGCAGCGCTTTGGGCAACAAACCGTTGTATGTGGCTGTTCATCCGGTATTAAATGGCTCTGCCTACTATGATGGTTACGATTATGCTGCAATTGGACAACTTGCAGACCGTGTAATTTTGATGGCCTATGACTACGATACCATTTCGCTGACAGAAACAGAAATGGCCCAGGGTTATACCAAAACACCACTGTCGCCGCTCAATCAAGTTTATACTGCTGTGCAGGCATGTCTGGACGGTGGTATTTCCGCAGACAAGCTATTGCTGGGTCTCTCTATGGATACTGCCCAATGGAAGCTGCAAAATAGCACTGTGATTCACAACAAGCCATATCATCCATCCTATGATGCAGTACAGGCGCGTCTGGCCACAGGCTGTCAGGTGATCTATCCTAACTACAGCTATAATCCTTATGCGACCTACACTGACACCAGCGACAATACCCAAAATATTCTGTGGTTCGAAAACCAGCAATCCATAACTGCCAAGGCAGAGTTGGCTCGTTTATTGGGTTTAAAAGGCATTTCCATCTGGCGTTTGGGTACCATCCCTACTGATAACAGTACAGGACTAAATATCTGGGGTGCGCTGACAGAGGCAGTACAATAATATCCTATCCATAGATAGTGTATCATAATTTTGCAAATTGAACTTTCAAAGAATGAGGGGCCCTACAACCCTCTGGTGAAATGAAACAACTGGTTTGACATCATAGTGGTACACTACTGCAAATTACAAAAACCAGCTGGATGAAATCGGCAATCAACAGATTTCATCCAGCTGGTTCTTTTATAATTTTCATTATTTTATCAACTATAATTCATATAAC
>USPE01000338.1 GCA_900556545.1 uncultured Peptococcaceae bacterium
CACTTTTGCCTTCCGTCTACCGGTTTCTCTACCCACTATAACCCAATCTGGCAAATTATCAGTTGATAAATGAACGGCTTCCAACATTGGTTCTATAGACAAAAATGTATTATAATTTTTCTGGTTAAAATATGGCTGCCCATCGGTTGTGATTGTTGTTCCATACCACATATTGTCTTGTTGTGGTAATATTCCGGATTGATGCAGCGTCTCGTAACGGGCAGGATTCTTTGTTAAAAATAAATAGTTATGCTGACCATATGCTAAGCATTTTTCAAACACCAATGTAATCCACTCATCTGGCACCCAATCGCCAAACATATCTGCCATTGCACATACAAAAATATTCGACCCCGTCACAATTTCAACAGGTCTATCTAAAAGATATTTATGAAACGTTGGTAAAAAACCAAATGGATACGCTATATGGGCGCCGTTCGCTTTAAATGGTTTCTCCAAAATCAATATTCCTTTAGCCTTATCTCCTTTACATAAAGAACTGTTCATGTTCAATCTACTGTCCCCAGAAAATCTCACTGCTGTTTGTCGCGCATAACAATACGGACAATCGTACTTACAACCTGTAATAGGGTTCCAGGTGTAGTCCGTCCAATCAATTCCGCTTTTTTTCATAGACATTCATTCTCCTGTAATTTTTCTACTACTCTCGCTATCTGCTGCCAGGCCGAATAACGATAATTGCTCAAAGTTGTTATTTTTCTTTTCTCTGTAATTTTTCTTTATCGCAGGTTTGTCTTTTTCTATTTCAGTCATCGCTGATTCCAAAATTGATAATTGCTGCATACTGTCAATCTCAACAAATTTTGCATTATCTGTTTCTGGAACCGCTGTAGTATACACCTCCTTTCGGTCACTTACGGCAATCTGTTGTAATACTGCATATATCGGATTGTTGACCATTTGATAAGCTTTCACTTCTGGTTTTGGCTTGTCAGTTATCCCAATATGCGGTTCACGCCAATACCACTGACCCATAAAATACATAGGAGTGTACCATCGTGACGTTTCTTCTGCACTAAGAGTATTGCCATGTATTACAACTGCCGGAATACCGTGCAAAGCTAACTGAATATACGTCATGCAAACACATTTAAAATCAATATCCACGCAAACGGCAATCATACCTTGTTGATAGTTGTCATCCCGCTGCTGCAATGCACCAGCAGCAGCTAAAACCATAGCGCCACTGCCGCAGGCTGGCTCTAAAACCCGAATATAATCTTTGTCATTATCAGGCTGCTCCCGACCAACTGACATTTGGGCAATAGCATTGCAAATTGGCTGCGGGGAAAAGAATTGTCCGGTATATTTGTTGTGCAGTTCCAGTTCATGAAACACTGGTCCCAGAATATCTTCCGGATAACCATTTTGCAGCTCGAGTTCCTGCAATAGCAGCCCTGCTAAAGCAACTAATTGTTCCATCTCCTGCTTATCGTACTTTTGCACAATTCGCATATACTGCGCTTCCCGTTCCTCATAATGATATTGATCCACGCTATTGCTGATAGCTATAGCATACATAGCCAAAAAATCCTCAAATACCGCAAAAATACCGTACCTATTACCCAATTGCCGGAAAGTATTAAGCAATTCCTTATGTGTCTCTTTTTGCGTTTTTACAGGCATTTTGATTCACCTCTCCGCAATCAAATTTCTGTGATTTAGCATATCACCATGCCTCTCGTCTTCGCTCATACTCATGTTTTTGCAACTTTTCCAGTGAATTGATACCGCACTTTTCCCAGTTGTTATAAATACCCGCAATATAACTCCAAGATAAATTCCCCTCAGAACCATTTGCTGCTAACTCAAAGGCTGCTGCCAACAACTCCGCTTTGTGTGCATCATACACGCCAACGGCTTCACCGGATGGCAATTCCTCCCGCCGATATACACGCTTGAACGCTTTTTTTACATCATTTTCGGATGGGGTTGGATTCTTACGATATTGCTGAAATAACGATGTTATCAGCGTTTGTGCTTTCTGTAACTCTGCTGCCGTTGTCGGTATCTCATCACAATAAATCAACTGCCGGCTGTGTGTTGGATGGTTGTCCGCTGCTTTTGCAGCCCCAACTTCAAGGGACATTGCCTGCTGTTGTTCTTCGCGCTCATCCGCGCCCATGACGAAGATGACAGGATTTATATCATTTTTTACATTCTTTAATTCTTTACATTCTTTTGTTGTGTCAGTTTGATGTTGTTTTGATGTTTTTTTGTTGTCAGTTTGATGTTGTTCTGTTGTTTCCTGATTCTGATAAAAGCCCCATTTCAATATGGTTACGAGTGTATATTTTGATGTCGTTTCATAGTTGATTGTTTGGTCTTCTTTTAAGTCATCTAAAAATTTTTTTACTTTCCCTCGCGACCATCCCCAACGGTCAGCCCAATATTTGGTTGTGTTTAAATTCTGACCGGCTTTTACAGTTATACGCTGACCAGCAATCATTATTTTACGGTCAGCAAA
>USPE01000339.1 GCA_900556545.1 uncultured Peptococcaceae bacterium
TAGTGCTGCTTATGCCATTGTAGCTTATCAGACTGCTTATCTGAAAGCGCAGTATCCGGTGGAATTTATGGCGGCTTTGCTGACCAGTATTATGGATTCGGCAGATCGGGTATCCTTTTATATTGCAGAATGCAAGCGGATGGGCATTGCGGTGTTGACGCCAGATGTCAACGAAAGTCAGGAAAGTTTTACCGTAGCCAATGGACGCATCCGTTTTGGTTTGGCTGCCATGAAAAATGTAGGCAAAGGCGCTATGCAGTCTATTATTCAAGTGCGCAATGAGGAAGGACCGTTCACCTCGTTGCAGGATTTTTGCGCCCGAGTAGACTTGGGGCAGGTAAACAAACGCATGATTGAAAATCTGATTAAGGGTGGCGCTTTTGATTCTGTTGAAGGCAATAAGCGGCAGCTGCTGGAGATTTTGGATCAGTGCCTGGAGCAGGGTAATGAGATTCGCCGCAGCAAGAACAGTGCGCAGATGTCGCTCTTTGATTTTGCAGAGGAAACCGGACTGACATCACGCTATGCGCCTATTCCGCTGCCGGATATGCCTGACTTCAGCAGCCAGGAGCTGTTGGCTATGGAAAAACAGATTTTGGGTTTGTATGTCAGCGGCCATCCTCTGGATGATTATACACAGGTACTGGCAGAGAAAACTTCTGCTACGTTGGCGGAACTGACCGAGGAGCAGGATCAGCAGCGTGTGATTTTAGGCGGCATGATTAATACTTTTAAAATTAACACCACAAAGCGGGGCGATACTATGGCCACCTGCCAGTTTGAAGATTTGACAGGCACCATTGATATGCTGGTATTTCCAAAAACCTTTGTGCGGTATCGGGAAATGATTCAGAAGGATGCCATTGTGCTGATTAAAGGCCGTTATCTGGCTCAGGAAGATAATCCCAAGCTATCTGCCGATGAGATTCTGCCCTTGCCCAGTGATGCGCAGTGGCGTGCGCAGAAAAAGCAACAGCCGACGTATGGAAGTACCAATGGGACGATGACAGTATCAGAGTCAACGATACCTTATTCGGCTATGTCTGAACCGGAAGAAACTGCACCGCAGGTAATCTCGCTGCAGGAGGTGGCTGCCAAACAGAACAAAAAATTGTATTTGCGGCTGGCTGGCGCCAACAGTTCTGCGCAGACCCAACAAAAGCTGAAGCTGATTTTGCGGCAGCATGCCGGTCCGATGCCTGTATATTTTTATTTTAGTGAAGAAAAACGAATGGTCTTAGCAGAATATCAATTCTGGGTCAATACAGATATTGATTTGATTATGGCATTGAGTAAGCTGCTGGGTGCCGAAAATATTTCGGTGAAAGAACAAAAGCAGGAGGCAACAGAATGAAAACAGCGGTATATGCAGGA
Organism: uncultured Peptococcaceae bacterium; assembly: GCA_900556545.1. Lineage (GTDB taxonomy): Bacteria > Bacillota > Peptococcia > Peptococcales > Peptococcaceae > UBA7185. The sequence goes on from USPE01000339.1 coordinate 1,375, forward strand.
ACCTTTGACCCTATTACCAATGGACATTTGAATGTGCTGGCCAGAGCCGCCAAGGTATTTGATCAGGTTATCATTGCTGTGGCGGCAGATCATAATAAGCAGACGCTGTTTACCTTGGAAGAACGGACTGCATTGGTAAAAGAAAGTGTGGCCCATTTAGAAAATGTGCAGGCTAAAGTATTTTCCGGTCTTTTGGTCAACTTTGCCCGGGAACAAGGTGCAACTGCTTTGGTGCGGGGATTGCGGATGGTATCTGACTTTGAATATGAAATGCAGATGGCACTGTTTAACAAAGATTTATGTCAGGAATTGGAGACGGTATTTTTTATTGCCGATGCGGAACATTCGTTTATCAGTTCCAGTCAGGTGCGGAACATTGCCAGCCTGGGCGGAATGGTGGAAAAATATGTGCCGGCTTCGGTGGCAATTGCGTTAAAGGAAAAATATAATACTTTAAGCCCAGAAAGAAGGTAGCGATATGCATAAAAAAACGAAAATTGTATGCACCATTGGCCCGGCCAGTGAATCGTTGGAAACGCTGGTTCAGCTGTTGCAAAACGGGATGAATGTAGCGCGGTTGAATTTTTCCCATGGAACCCATGAGGAACATGGCCGGCGAATTGATACCATTCGCAAGGCTTCTCAGCTGACAGGAATTCCGGTGGCAATTATGCTGGATACAAAAGGGCCGGAAATTCGTACCGGCAATTTAGAGGGCGGTTCTGTTCAGCTGGAAGCAGGGCAGCAAGTGGTGCTGACTACAGAAACAATCACAGGGACTGTGCAGCGGTTCAGCATCAGCTATCAAAATATCATAGACGATTTGCATATTGGGGATTCTATTTTATTGGATGACGGGCTGATTCGTCTGGAGGTTTTAGAACTGTCGGCGCCAGATATCCGTTGCCGCGTTTTGAATTCGGGCCGTTTGTCAAATCGAAAAGGTGTGAACATTCCCGGCGTTGCTCTTAACCTGCCGGCAGTGAGTGAGCAGGACTGTGCGGATATTTTGTTTGGCATTGCCCAGCAGGTGGATTTTATCGCGGCTTCTTTTGTACGCAGCGCCGATGATGTGATGCAGATTCGCCATAT
>USPE01000340.1 GCA_900556545.1 uncultured Peptococcaceae bacterium
ATTATGATGATAGGTGGGAATACACTATGAAAATGTTAAAAGAGAATATTGCTACAGCAATGTTTGCTTCTTACGGGATGAATTGTCTGGTTTGCTATAAAATTACTATCACAAAAAACCATGCGCTGGTTGTTTGTATGGTGAATTGGGAAAACCGGTACACTGCCGCAAATGTAGTGAGTGTCAGAAATAGTTGAAGTAAAATAGCAAGGCGATCAAAACCGCCTTGCTAAAAATCTAATTTTTGAGGATTCATCCTTAAAGTCAGAATAATTAATTGTTGATCACAGATACAGATATCCGATCAGTTTGTAGAATGGTAATGTAATTAAAAAGAGCACAACTAGACTCAGCAGTATTTTTGCAGAAAAATATTTTACAAAGTCTTCCATCCGAATGACACCGTAAGAGAAGAAAATTAGATAAAAGGCGCATTCATATGGGAATATGAGCTGATCGGCACCGATTAACATGATAAAGTATGTGGCGAAAGGATGAATTCCCAACTGCATAGACAGTGTCGCCAACGGTGCGGAAAAAGAAGCAAAGATTGCAAACGGAGTCAATAGGAAATTCATTACAAAACAAACTAACCATACAACACCGCTGAATACCCAAACCCCCTGATCTTGCAGCAATGGTAGAATGGTGTTGGATACCAGTTCACCAAAACCTAAAGCACTGCCGGTCATGCCGATTCCTAGACAGGCTGCTACGAACAGAACGAAGCCAAAATCCATGGCCTTCAAATCCTCCTCGGTCCCTACATTGATTCCTGGCAAATAAAGCAATAAGGGGAAAATAATAAACCCGTAAGATGCATCGATATTAGTAATAGTAGCAGTCATCATAAAGAACAGCATGAGGCCAATAATGATAATAGCCTTTATTTCAGCCGGGTGCATAGGACCTAAATCATGCAGTAGTTGGGAAAAATGAATTCTGTTCTCAGCAGCATTTGTTTTTTTCGAAGCAGGAAACAGAAAGGCTACCAACAAAACAGAAAGAAAAAAGTACACTAGTATGGGAATTCCATAAAAAAAATGTTCAAACCAACCAATTGTGCCTGGTGCGCCTACAGAACTGCCGATATTAATCATCAGAATGGTAGTTACATTATAAAATATGTAGCCAGGAATACATCCGCCCAGTGCGGCTACCAGGAAAATACCAGTGGCTTCTTTTGAAAATTTTTCTAGGTTTAGTGCTTTACAAATCCCCAAAGCCAGAGCCAACATTGGTACAGCACCACAGCCGCCGGTAACCAGACCTATGATGATACTAATAATGGTTAAGCCCAGTAAGGTACCATGATAGGTGCCGCCAAAGATAACAATTGTTTTGTAAGCAATCCGATTGAGCAGGCCGCAGCGAGTTAGGGCATTAATTAAGAAAAATGAACCGACAAACATCCAAATGGTGGTGGTAGCCCAGGGGCTAAATACAACATCTGCTGTAGTAACGCCGGTTAACACATAAGCCCATGGTAAAGCAAAAGACACCACAGTTTGCTTTACATTGCCAAAAGCAAAAAACAAAATACCAATTAAGGTGATCATTAAATAAAGACGCATTTGTGCAGTGAATGTTTCATTTACAGGAATAAGTAAAATGAGTAAAGGTATACCGATAGAAATGATCCACTGCAGTGCATTTTTGGCACTGTTTTTATTTGTCATAAATATATTCCTCCTAAAACAAATTAATAAAACTAATGTAACATATGCGAACCAAAAAGATTGATTTTATTATAACAATTGATGTATTTTTTGACTAATACAAAAAGAAGGATACAGTTATAAGTTTTTGCTTATAGCGGCATCCTTCTTACTTTATTTATTTTATGATTCAGGTATTACCTGTAAAACAAGCTGATGGGATTGTAAAATTTGCAGAATTTCTTTTTGGAACCACTGGTATAGCTTGTTATGTGATTCTTTTTTGTGTATAAAATAGGCTGGCCATTCGGTTTTCAGTGCTGTTTGTGTTGCGCCATTGAACACAAAAGGCCGTACCTGATAAGATGGCGGCAATAAATCCCGATATTGGGCCAAGGTTAGAGGGGATGTGTCCAAGAAAATACCAAAATTTTGATCCAATAGGCTCTGTACGGTGGTCCAATCCAATTTGACTAAGGGCATTTTGCTGAAAGTCGTTACTTGCAGTAAATCTTCTAAATGATATTGTTCTCCTAAAAATAGCTGTTCACTACAAACATCGGATAAATGGATGGTTTGCAGTTGGCAAAGAGGGTGTATGGAAGACAGCACTGCATAAGGACGGCAAGTATTTAAAGGGACGATTGCTGCGTTCAACTTTTGCGGCTGTTTCTGCAAGGTGTCTGTAGAATTGAAGACAGTAGAATCTAAATCAAGAGAGACAATGGCAAAATCTAAGAAACCTTTGGAAACTTTTGTATAAATATTGCTGCTGTCTTCTTGCAAAAATTTTAAAGATGCGTTGGG
>USPE01000341.1 GCA_900556545.1 uncultured Peptococcaceae bacterium
CCTGCCGTTATTGCCGGACATCTAAAAGATGCGCAGATCAGCTACACCGGAGAAATTGTACTGACGCCAGCAGAAGAAAAAATCGACAGAATATTTGATTCCAGCATAGGAATTGATATATGGAGCCTATCATAACCAAACTAACAGACTGCAAAAATGGCAACAGCCAGCACTAAAAAAATTCATACACAATCATGCCAGTTTAACATTACAAACATAAAATCCTCCATAAACAGACCAAATCATAACGGCTGTCTATGGAGGATTTCTCTTTTTACAACATATGCACTTTTTAGTCGGCCCAAATATCCAAACGATTGATGGCTGCATTCAGCGCTTCAATAGAAGATTCAATAATATCCTCATCAATACCAATGCCCCATACCATTTTGTTATTCTGGGTAATGGCTACATAGGACATGGCTTTGGAAGAAGAACCCTTGGACAAAGAATGTTCTTTATAGTCGGTCAGCTCATAGGAGAAGCCCAGCCCGATTTTCAAAGCCTTGCTGACTGCGTCTAAACGGCCGTTCCCTTCGCTTTCCACTGTCTGAGTAGTTCCATTCATTGTCATAGTCACGCTGGCTGCGATACCGCCATCCGGTTTTTGACGGAAATGGAATTCATCAATTTTAAAGTGTTCTTTTACATTGATATAGTTGGTTTCCAAAATAGAATAAATCCATTCCGGTGTCAATTCTTTGTGTTCATGGTCAGACACATCTTTTACTGCATAACCAAATTCTTCTTTCATCTTATCCGGCAAGGTGATGCCATAGCTTTGTTTCAGAATATAGCTTACGCCGCCTTTACCCGACTGGCTGTTAATACGGATAACATCCGAATCGTAGGTACGGCCCACATCCTGCGGGTCAATAGGCAGATAAGGAACAGACCAGGTGTTGAGCCCTTTTTCCTCCCGATAGGTCATACCTTTGGCAATGGCATCCTGATGGGATCCGGAGAATGCAGTGAACACCAAAGCACCGCCATATGGCTGCCGCGGATGCACAGTCATGCGGGTCAGCCGTTCATAGGTTTCCGCAATCTTGGCCATATCATGGAAATTCAGCTGCGGGTCAACGCCATGGGCAAACAGGTTCATGGCCAGGGTAATCACATCCACATTACCGGTGCGTTCTCCATTGCCGAACAAAGTACCTTCAATGCGGTCAGCGCCGGCCAGCAAACCCAGTTCCGCATCACTGACACCGCAGCCTCTGTCGTTATGAGGATGCAGACTGATAATCACATTTTCCCGATAGTTCAAATGCTTATGCATATATTCTACCTGGCTGGCAAATACATGCGGCATAGAGGTTTCTACTGTTGTCGGCAGATTGATAATCATTTTGCGCTCCGGTGTTGGCTGCCATACATCCAGCACCGCATTACAAACTTCCAGCGCATAATCTACTTCTGTGCCGGAAAAACTTTCCGGACTATATTCAAAGGTCACATCGCCTTTTACTTCTTTGGCCAGTTCGTTCAACAGCTTAGCGCCTTCTACAGCAATTTTTTTGATTTCTTCTTTGGATTTGCGGAATACCTGCTCTCTCTGCGCAACCGATGTGGAATTGTACAGATGTACCACTGCGTGCGGCGCTCCGTCAATGGCTTCAAAGGTTTTCCGAATGATGTGTTCTCTGGCCTGCGTCAATACCTGAATGGTAACATCATCTGGAATCATATTTTTTTCAATTAAGGTGCGCAAAAACAGATATTCTGTTTCAGATGCAGCGGGAAAACCCACTTCAATTTCTTTAAATCCAACATCCAGCAGCAACTGGAAAAATTCCAGTTTTTCTTCCAAACTCATTGGTTCAATCAACGCCTGGTTGCCATCACGCAAATCCACGCTGCACCAGATTGGCGCTTTGTCCAAACCATCTTTTTTCACCCAGTCATAACAAGGCTCCGGCGGCATAAAATAAGCTTTCTCGTATTTTTGATATCCTTCCATCATGCATTCTCCTCCTGTTTTTCCCTAATGATTACTGTATAAAAGATCCTGTAGTCTGCATAAAGCTATTTTACAGGAAATAAAAGAATCTGTTTGCAGATTCCCGCTCTATTACAATTTCTGCCGGCAAGCCGTAAAAAATTGTAATAAAAAAGTCCTTTTTCTCTCTGTTGCCAGAGACGAAAAAGGACATATTCCGCGGTACCACTCTATTTGACGATCTATCATAATCGCCCACTTTACCCCTGTAACGGCGGGATACCGACTAATCCTACTTACGTTCAGACCAGCAGCTCCAGAGCCAGTTCATCTGCCTTCCACATCTGCCTCGCACCACCCGGCAGCTCTCTGTATGCTTTCCGCAAACTACTTTTCTCTTTCCAAGCTTTTTATTATGCAACTTTCATACATTATATCAAAGAAAAAAATATTGTCAACCTCTATTTTGCCGGTGATGGTGTAAATTTACCGTAGAAAAAACG
>USPE01000342.1 GCA_900556545.1 uncultured Peptococcaceae bacterium
TTCTGTTTCCCCGGGAAAGCCGACAATAATATCGGTACTGATGGCAGCATCGGGCATATATTTGCGGATCATATCAATCAGATGCAGATAATGCTCCTTGGTATAGCGGCGATTCATCAAATCCAGCACACGGCTGCTGCCCGACTGCACCGGCAGATGAAAATGATCCACTACCTTGCTGCTTTCAGCAATGGTTTTCACCAGTTCTTCTGTCAAATCTTTTGGATGGGATGTCATGTATCGAATTCGGCGCAAACCTTCAATCTGATCCAATTCCTGCAGCAAACCGGCAAAAGTTGTACCATCCTGAAGATCCAGCCCGTAACTGTTCACATTCTGTCCTAACAGTGTAACCTCTACCACGCCGTCAGCCACCAGCTGTTTTACTTCCTGCACAATATCAGCCTGTTTGCGGCTTCGTTCCCGCCCCCGCACATAGGGCACAATACAGTACGTACAGAAATTGTTACAGCCATACACAATATTTACCAGCGCTTTGAAAGGATACTCCCGATAGGACGGCAGTCCTTCCTGCACACCTTCCTCTTTGTCCAGCACTTCAATCTGGCGTCCTTTTCCCTGATATACATCATAGAGATATTTAGGAAAATGATGCAGATTGTGTGTTCCAAAAATCAAATCCACATAGGGCGCAGAGCTGCGAATCATATCTGCCATGCCTTTCTGCTGCATCATACAGCCGCAGACACCGATAATCATATCTGGATTTTTCTGCTTTAATTTTTTCAGTTCACCCAGATGGCTCAACACTTTGCTCTCTGCTTTTTCACGGATACAGCAGGTATTGAACAATACCAGGTCGGCTTCTGCCTCGATATCTGTTTTTTCATACCCCATCTGTGCCAAAAAGCCAAACAGAATTTCCGAATCCCGTTCATTCATCTGGCAGCCAAAGGTATGGGTGAGGCATTTTTTCTTGCGCCCTGTCTGCTGTGTGTACAATGCATTCTGGGTACAAATTTCATTCAAATAATACGTATCCTGTTCTTGCACAGTGACACCTCTTCTTTACAGTACTAACTTACTATCTACAGCATTATAACAGATACCGCCTGCCGACTCAACCACAAATTGCAGTTGAACAAAGCAAGGCATATCATATCACTTCATGTATATACTTCGTGTATCGTTTTTGCCTAGTTCATGGCAGCTACAGCAGCAAATGCAGTTTCAGCGGCAGCCAGTGTTTTTGCCAGATCTTCATCGCTGTGTGCCAAAGATACAAACCAGCATTCAAACTGAGATGGCGGTAAATAAATCCCCTGGTTCAGCATGGACTGGAAGAATACTTTAAACTTAGCAGTGTCAGAAGACATGGCAGCCGCATAATTGTCTACCGGCTGTTCGGTGAAGAATACAGTCAGCAAAGATGCGCTGTGATTGACAGCTACTTTTACGCCAGCTTTTTCGGCAGCCGCACGCAGCCCATCAGCCAATTTTTTTGCTTTGCTTTCTATCATTTCATAAACGCCTGGTTTCGCCAACTCTGTTAAAGCCGCAATACCAGCCGCCATCGCTACCGGATTGCCGGATAAGGTACCAGCCTGATAAACGGGACCTACTGGCGCTACGTGTTCCATAATTTCTTTGCGGCCGCCATAAGCACCTACCGGCAGACCGCCGCCGATGATTTTACCCAAACAGGTCAAATCAGGCATAACATTGAATACTTTCTGCGCACCGCCGTAAGAAGCGCGGAAACCACTGATAACTTCATCGAAAATCAACAAAGCACCATGCTCTTTGGTAACTTCCCGCAATCCTTCCAAAAATCCTTCTGTCGGAGGAACCAGACCCATATTACCGGCTATCGGCTCTACAATAACGGCAGCAATCTGATCTGGATACTGTTCAAACAGATTTTTTACACTATCTAAATTATTATAAGTAGCAGTCAATGTTTCAGAAGCGATAGATTCCGGTACGCCTGGGCTGGAAGGTACGCCAAATGTCAATGCGCCAGAACCGGCTTTAATCAACAAATGGTCAGCATGCCCATGATAGCAGCCTTCAAATTTTACCAGCTTATTTCGTTTGGTATAACCACGGGCCAGGCGAATGGCACTCATAGTTGCTTCCGTACCGGAATTTACCATACGAACCATTTCTACAGACGGAACTGCATCCACGATCATCTTTGCAATTTCTACTTCCAGCACAGTCGGCGCTCCAAAGGTACTGCCTTTCAACAACGCATCCTGCACGGCAGCAGTCACGCTGGCTGGCTGATGACCCAATAACAGCGGGCCCCAAGAGCAGATATAATCCACAAATTCATTACCGTCTACATCATATAATTTAGAGCCTTCCCCTTTTTCGATAAATACCGGGAAATCCCCAACGGCCTTAAACGCACGTACAGGGCTGTTTACACCACCGGGAATCAGTTCTACTGCTTCTTTGAATAATTG
>USPE01000343.1 GCA_900556545.1 uncultured Peptococcaceae bacterium
CCGCATGCGAATGGCGTTGATTGCGGTAAAAGCTAAGGTCAGTACTGTTACGCAAACAGTGGCGCAAGAATAGCTGGGCATCAGCAATGGAAACACCATAATTGTAATAATACCAAATCCAAAACTGGTGGAGGTATGGATGGCTGTTGCAATAAAAGTGACCAACAACAGAATGGCAATGGACATATTGACAAGACTCCTTTTGTGAAAAATATTATTAACAGGGATACTCTTGTATCTAAAGGTTTTAAATGATATACTAAACACACTATATAAAATCTGTGAAATAGAAATTGCCGATATTCCGCGATTCTTTGGACAAAAACTGCGGGACAGGCATGAATAGATAGCGCAGTTTGCAGCAAAGGAGGCACATAGAAATGCGTATTGATCAGCTGGCAGCTTTGGTAGAAGTGGCCAAATCTGGCTCCATCAATTCTGCTTCAAAAAAATTACACGTTACGCAGCAAAGTTTAAATAAATCATTAAAAAGTCTGGAGAATGAGATGAATTGTCATTTGCTGGACCGCACCAAAAAAGGAATTCGCCTTACTGCTGATGGCGGAAAGGTGCTTAGCGCAGCCCAGGACATTATCAGCCGCTTAAATAAACTGGAACGGGAATTAAATCTGACCAAAAATGCAGATACTTCTTTACATGGCAATCTCAATGTAAATTTGTCGCCGATGTTGAATATTTCTGTGCTTCCTGTAGCATTTAAAGATTTTATATCTCATTATCCGGAGGTAAATTTATTTACTGCCGAGCGATACCGAGATCAGATTTTGGAGCGATGCTTAACCCATCAGGAATTGGGCTTATTGTGTGTATCACCGCTGATTACAGAATTTTTTGAACAGATTCCTGATGATATTGAATTGATCTTGTTAAAACAATATCCTATTTATGTTGCCGTATCAGCAGGGCATCCATTGGCAGATCACAAATCGCTTTCTGTCAGCACAGTGGCGCACTATCCAATTGTGGTATATGAAATAGGCGGCACCGGCGGTGTGCACGCGTTTCAAAAGATGGGGCATACAAAAGTGGCATTGTCTACCAACAATTATAAGCTGTGTGAAGAAATTCTGCGTAATGATACAGCCATTATGTATAGTTTTCCACCTTATTTGGAACGGAATGTATTTCCCAATTTGGTGCATATTCCAATTAAAGATAAGCAGGCTACTTTTACGATCTATGCGGCAATTAATAAAAAAATAGATAAAGCACAACTGGGGTTGGCCCGTGCTTTTATCCATGTATTCAGTGAATATTTGTAAATTGTTAAAAATTCAATAGGATTATAGCATATTGCAGATGATTATACAATGTTGCAAAAAATTGTTGAAAGAGAAAGAAAGCGTATCGACTGGTTTCACTTCAGAAATATAATAAAAAATCCTGTACGGTTCTAAGAACTGCAGGATTTTTTTATTTGCAGCTGAATTGGCTCGGTCTTGTGTTGCAGCATATTGCTGTGGAGATGATTACAGAAAATGACAGAAGGCTTATAAAAAACACTGGGAATAGAAAGGGGCACAGAGTATGAGAGCATGCTCCAAGATTATCCGGAAAGGAAAAGTTGAAAATGAAGGATTGATACAACTAGAAGTGGCAAAGGATAAATTGAAAAAAGCTTGCTCAGGCAGTATACTTAAAATATAATAAATTTATAATAATTATTTGTAAGCATGTCGCTGCCCAAATACGGTGTAAGTAGCTTTTTTTCATAATTTTATGATGGTTGAGTATTTCTACATCAGATAGCCGATATCTGATTTTGATTATGTGATTGCCCAATTTTATCTGGTAAAATAGAAAAGAGACTGCAAAAAGTATAATAAGCAGATTGGCTGCTGCAATTTTTTATGTTTGAAAATATATGCCAGGCAGAATCAGTCATAATCTGTAATTTTTTAAATTGTGGGTGAGTTTATGATGATGGAAAACAAACAGCGTATTATTCAAGAATTTGTGCCTGGTAAACAGGTGACATTGGCGCATATCATTCCCAGTCCGGTTCCGTCTTTGTATATGAAGTTAGGATTAATCGATGCGGAGGGCGCCATTGGTATTTTTACAATTACGCCCAACGAAGCTGCGATGATAGCTGCTGATGTGGCGGCGAAGGCTGCCGATATAGAGCTGGGCCTGGTGGATCGGTTTAACGGCAGTTTGGTAATTACCGGAGATGTAGCTGCAGTAGAAGCTGCTATGTCTGAAGTTATGCATGTACTTTGTGAGCAGATGGGCTTTACTGCTGCAGCTGATTTTACCAGAAGCTGAGGTGGTGCTGGTGGCCAAGGAAGAAAAAGAGCAGATTGGACCAAAACGGGTTATTTTGATTGGCGGGTCTTCTTCTTGAAAAACAACAGTATGCCAGTATCTTTTTCAGGGAGAATTGCCAATTTCAAT
>USPE01000344.1 GCA_900556545.1 uncultured Peptococcaceae bacterium
GGCGGCGTGTATGTGCCCGATGATCTGGAAGTCATCACACTGTAATATTGGCTTTGCCCCGGTTTGATTAACAGTGGCTTTGTGCCAAAGCATAAAAACAAAATTTTGCAAAAAAATATTTTAAAATTTGTCCGAAAAATCCGTTTTCTATTGATATAGTGTAATGAAGAGAATAAAGGAGGATGGTTGCTTGAACCTGCTGGCGATTTGTTTGGCCATGATACCCGGCGCCGAAGATAGTGAAAAATTTGAACAGCTTTACTGGCAATACAGAAACCTGCTGTTTTATCAGGCGCAGCAGCTTTTGCACGATGAACAGCTGGCAGAAGATGCGGTCAGCATGGCGTTTATTGCTGTAGCCAAAAATATGGGCATGGTGAAAGAAGCCATATCGCCCCAGACCAAAAGATTGTTGCTCACCATTGTGCAGCGCACAGCCATCAACTTATATCACAAACAGCAGCGGGAATACGACCGCTGCGTGCAATTGGAAGAAGGAGATTCTATGACGACAGACCCCTACACCCGGCAGGACAGCCTGGTGGCTGACGCTATTTTGCAGCTGCCCCCTGTGTATCAGCAAGTGTTTTTGCTAAAATATGCCCACGGCTATCACAATAAAGAGATTGCGGCGCTGCTGGACTATACCGTAGCCAAGGTGGAAAAACTGCTGAGCCGCGGCAAAAAACAATTAAAACAATTATTGAAGGAGGCGCGCCATGAAACTGAATGAAGAACAATTGCGCCGCGCTGCCCTGCTGGCGCAGCAGCGGCAGCAGTATCAGGCGTGGAACGCCCGGCCGGAGCCGCATCAGTTTTCTGCCTCCTTTGAGCAAACCATGCAGCAATTGATCCACCAGCTGCAGCAGCATCAGCTTGCCCAAAACAAAGCCCCCATGGGCTGGCAATATTACATGCGCAACAGCATTGCCGCTGTGCTGCTGTGTTTTTTGCTGGCTTGCGTTACCATGCCCGAAGCAGTTATGGCCGGCTGCCAAAAAGTGATACAGGCAGTAGAAACAGTATTTGAACGATATACCGAATTTCAATATCATTCCTCCGCTGCGGGCACAACCGCATTTGTGCCAATGCAGTTTGGCTATTTGCCCGACGGTATGGTGGAAACAGAACGGGAAGAACATCCCACCCGGCTGTCGCTTTCCTTTGATAAAGGAAGTACTTATATTATAACAAATCAGAAACTTGTTACAGAAAAATCAGGACTTACATATATAGCAGACACAGAAATTACAGAACAACGAATTATACAAATAAATGGGGAGGAAGTTCAATTTATTTATAAGGAAAATCGGATTCACTTTATTTGGCTGCATGATATGTATCAAGTTGTGGGGCAAACAAATCTGCCCGAGCATGAAGTAATTAAAATACTGGGACACATCACATTTGAATAATCAGGTTGCCGTTTGGAGCGAAGCAGAGAAATTATTTTTGTCGTAATTTTAACGTGCCAGGGGAATTTTTATTTTAATTGTGCTGTGAGAGTATTAAGCTATGATGAGGAGGTGCAATAATAGGATGAAAAATAAACTCAGAAAGGAAATAATTTATTTGCTTTGTGGAGTTATGGGAATCATTATTTGCGTCTTATTTTGGAAGCAATTTTTTATTACCCGTCCAGTTATTGCTAATCCAGAATCTGCGGAAATAACGCAGATTACTTATGTGTATGATACACAATGTGGAGGACATATTAATCTGACAGAATATAACGAAACAAAAATTTTAGATTGCTTGAGTAACAGTTTTGAAACTAGAACTTGGCACCGATCAAAAAGTACTGTTGCCTATAAAGATTTTACCTTAATGTTGATAGTATTTGATGATTATGGTTTAAAACAGATATTACTGGGGGCAGGGGATAATTATAGCAATACGGGCTACGGTAGTTTCCAATATGAGATAGAGGATGCTGCAATCGTGTTAGAGAAGTTAAAGAATCTTTTAGAACTTGAACAGTAATCCCGCTTATGCTTGTATATACAATTGTCAAAGAGTATAAGAATAATAATCGTTTAAACTATGTTTCTTTAATAATACTGTTCGTATCGTTGGTTGTATTATATTGAGGGACCCACTACTTTTCCTGCTGTTCCATATGGAATGGCGGGATTTTTTATTATTTCTTATGTAACATAGACAAAAATATTTGTGCAAAAGTCCAAAAGTGAAAAATAATAAAAAATTTTTGAAAAATTTGTCCGAAAATCTCCGTTTGAATTGATTAAGTGTATAGAGGGAGGTGAGAGGACGATGAGAAAAACATTAAGAAAAATGACAGCAGCAGCTTGTTTGGGAACTGCGGTACTAACGTTAGTACCAACAGCTTCTTTGGCAGAAGCTGTTGCAATTCCTGTAATTAACCAGCAGGAAAGTGCTATTGCGCCATACA
>USPE01000345.1 GCA_900556545.1 uncultured Peptococcaceae bacterium
AAACCACACTGTAGGAATATGCAAAATCCATACAGCTTCCGCTGATCATTGACAATACTTATGGCCTGCGTTCCTTTGTGCGAGCTGTGATAGACGATTTAGAGCATCGTTGCTTTTATTGCTATCAAGTACGGTTAGAGCAAACCGCCCGTTATGCCGCCGAACATCATTTTGATTCGTTCAGCACCACTTTACTGGTCAGCCCCTACCAAAAACACGATGCGCTGATTGCAGCCGGCGAAGCGGCCGCCCGGCCATACAATGTAACTTTTTTATACCGGGATTTTCGTGTCGGATTTCACCAGGGGCAAGAACAAGCAAAAACGCTTGACTTATATCGCCAAAAATATTGCGGCTGTATCTTTAGCGAAGAAGAACGCTATCGTTGGAAACAGATCCAAAAAGAAAAAGAACAGCAGTAATCCGTTTCTGCATTTATGCCTGATTGTCTTCTTGCTCAAATACAATCAGGCATATTTTTTTATCTTTCACATATACCTGCAAAGGGTAAGACAATTGATAACTTTTAAATGATATAGATATCATCATTCCATGTCAAACCATATTTTCACTTTCCCACTTAAAAACAGCGTGCAAACATCATAAAAATTGCCGTCTTTTTTTCGTCTCATCTCCAAAATCACTGTCAACCATGCTACTTTAAGCAGATATAGAAATTTTTCACAAAGTAAAGTCCATTTTCAACATCTAAAAATAGCTTTTACAAGTTTTTGAATAGAAACAACTGATTTATCAAAGAATACAGACAACAAAATCATCTCGGTAGAAAAAATTTTTTACTTCATACCGGAAAAAAATATGATATTTTGTGTCTCTCATCCAAGGACAATTGTCCGTTATAAAAGAACATATTTTTTATTTGTTTTTTAGCAGGAGATTTTAATTACAAATATTTACAATTTGTAGTTTCACAAATAAACAAACCCTTTTTTCACAAAATGCATGCTTTACTCATTTTTTACATAAAATATACGTTTTTTTTCTTCATATCATCCTCTATATTCATATATTTGCATACAGTATACAATCTGTGAACAGCAGTACATTATCTGCCATAGTTTTTATAAAATATGCTCATTTTATCCGGCGAAAAATTGTTGTCAAATAGCATTATGGTATATTATAATACCTCTCGAAGGGAAAAATTGCTGGTTTAGTATATATAATTGATTCATCTTTGGTTATATATGCTGCATAATGGCAATCAAAACTGTTTTACATATTTTTAAATTACTTTTCAGGAGGAACTTATATGTCAGGATTTGTTGAAGTAATTTCTACAGTCAATGCACAAATCAACAGCGTTGTCTGGGGACCGGTTATGCTTACTCTTTTAATCGGTACCGGTTTATTGTTATCCATTCGCATGGGATTCCCGCAGTTTAGCAAGTTTGGCTATGTAATGAAAAATACCATCGGCAGCTTGTTCAACTCCAAGCAGCACAAAAAAGACGATTCCGGGGTAAGTCCGTTCCAGGCTGTTGCCACTGCTATGGCCGGCACCATCGGCACCGGCAGTATCACTGGGATTGCCACCGCGTTGGTTTCCGGCGGTCCGGGGGCTATCTTCTGGATGTGGATCAGCGCCCTGTTAGGGATGGTAACAAAATACTCCGAAATCATTTTATCTTTACACTTCAGAGAAAAAAATGATGAAGGGCTTTGGGTCGGCGGACCAATGTATTACATCCAAAATGGTTTGGGATTAAAATGGCTGGCAGTATTATTTGCTATCTTTGCAGCTCTGACCTGTTTTGGTACCGGGAACGCTACACAGGCCAACTCCATTTCTGTTGCATTAGATGCCACACTGGGCATTGACCCATTCTGGACAGCTGTTGTTTTAACATTGATTGTCGGTGCTGTTATCTTAGGCGGTATCCGCCGTATTGCATCTGTAAATGAAAAATTAGTACCGTTTATGGCTGTATTCTATGTAATCGTTGCTGTTATTGCTTTGATTTTAAATATTGACAAAGTACCAGCTGCTTTCGCTTTAATTTTCCAGGAAGCATTTAACTTCCAAGCTGCTGCCGGCGGCGCTGCCGGTTATGGTATTATGGTTGCCATGCGTTATGGGTTTGCCCGCGGCGTGTTTTCCAACGAAGCCGGTTCCGGCTCAGCCCCCTGTGCGGCAGCGGCAGCAGAAAGCGATCAACCAAGCCGGTTTGGGGAGCGCACCAATCGCTCACGCTGCTTCCAGTAACAAAAATCCGGTAGACCAGGGTATCTGGGGAATGTTTGAAGTATTCTTCACCACCATTATTATTTGTACCTTAACTGCATTGGTTATCATCACCACCGGCGTAATGGAAACCACCGATTATATTGGTTCTGCGCTGAGCATCGCTGCTTATAATGCTGTAATTCCGGGTATCGGCGG
>USPE01000346.1 GCA_900556545.1 uncultured Peptococcaceae bacterium
AATCCCGAGCCAATGTTTCCACAGTTTGCCCGGGCAAGCCGATCATACAGCCGGAGCCGACCTGATATCCCAGTTCTTTTAGCCAGTGCTGGCATTGCAGGCGCTGCTGCAAGGTATGGCCGGGACGCAGGCAACGGTATAAAGCCGGGTCTGCTGTTTCCTGTTTGATTAAATATCGGTCAGCACCGGCTTCCCGCCAGAGCTGATAGGTTTCATAGCTGCGTTCCCCGCAAGATAAGGTTACAGCAACGCCCATTTTTTTTATTTCTGTTGTAAGCTCTGCAATACATTTTTCTGAAAAAAGCGTATCCTCACCGCTTTGCAGCACTAAAGTGCGGTATCCTGTTTCTACAGCAGCCTGGGCAGTATCCAAAATTTGTTCGGGTGTTAAGCGGTAACGCTGAATTTTTTTATTATTAGCCCGCAAACCACAATAACAACACCGCTGACTGCAATAGCTGGAGAATTCAATGATGCCCCGCAGGTGTACCTGATTTCCTACTGTTTGTAACCGTACTGCATCTGCTGCTGCCATAAGCTGAGGAATTTGTTCTTCTGTTGCTGAAAGCAGCGTAACCAGGTCTTCCGGTGTCAATGCAGAAGAAGTTTTTGCCTTTTCTAAAACGGAAAAAAAGTTCTGTTTCATGGGCATTCATCCGTGATTGTATAGTTGCTTAATGCTGAACGCACCATAATGCCTTTGATACTGCCCAACTTTCCAGTTAAAGCGCCTATTTCATCATTATTTCCTTCAATGGTCAATGCAATTACATTGATTGCACCATGACGAGGGATTCCCATCCGTCCTACAATCAGATGCCCATATTGGCTGAGCAAATCATTCAATTCTTTTACATGACTTTTTTCATTGACGATAATGCCAATAAATCCAATTCGTTTTTCCATAGTTTCCATCTCCTTTGCAAAAAAATAGCAGGAACGAAAAAACTCCCCAGATTTCCAAAAGAATCTGGGGAGATAGCAAACAAAATAAATGTTGTGACTAGAGAATTACATGCTATAAAAGCAGACTTACTATCTTGTCAAAAGTGTAAGTAAATCTATTTCGCATTCTTAGTGCAAACGATTTTTATTTTCCGTTCCCCGTCCCTCAGGAATCCCCTTGGTATAGGTGTGGTCTCATATATAATTGGAATCTGTTTCATCAGCATGTTTGCTTACGCCCCCAAGCCAATCAAATAGATTGATTTCAGTATAA
This sequence comes from uncultured Peptococcaceae bacterium, assembly GCA_900556545.1. GTDB lineage: Bacteria > Bacillota > Peptococcia > Peptococcales > Peptococcaceae > UBA7185. The sequence goes on from USPE01000346.1 coordinate 1,220, forward strand.
ATGGTTTTTGTTTTTTTGTAAAGGAGTGGTAGATAATGATTGTTGATAGGTTTTATTTCCAAGAGCACAGAATGTTTTGGGCTGCTGCCGGATTTGCCAATGGCCTGGTTTTGATCCAGTATAGAGGGTTCATTTGGGCCAAACTTGGGTTGCTGGTGTTGATAATAAGCGCAATGTTTTTGCGGAGTCAAAATAATAGCAAAAGCCTGCTGTTATTTTTTTTATTTTGTGGGATAGGGTGCAGTTATATGCAAGCTGAGATTGTCATGCAGACAGAAGGGGTATCTGTAGTAGAAGATGATATTGTAACTGTTCAAGGGACCGTCGCAGAAGGGCAAAAAGGACAGCCGTATTTTTGGCTCAAGGCAACAAATAGTGATGCAAAAACGCTTATCGAAACAGATCGTATTTATGTGATGCAGCCTCGATCTTTTGATGCAGAGCATGAGAAAGACGATGCGGTGTTATGGTATCCGCCGGGCAGTCAGGTGCTTATCAAAGGCCGAGTGATATTGCCGCAAGGACAGCGTAATCCGGGCGGATTTGATGAAGCGCAATGGTTACGGAGTAAGGGCGCCATATATAAATTGATGGCAGAAGAAATAACAGTGCAGCAGCAGCCAACAGGCATTTGGGCAAAAGTGATGCAATTGCGAAATGATATAGAACAAACAGTATATGAATACCTGCCACTGCAGGAAGCCGGGACAGCAATGGCACTCTTGCTGGGAGAAAAGCAGCAGCTGGATCCTGCTTTTTACAGGTTGACACAGCGAATGGGAACTGCCCATATATTTGCAGTGTCCGGCCTGCATGTGGGATTTGTAGGTGGTATGCTTTTGTTTTTATTGCGGCTTTGTAATTGGGAGCGTTCCTGGCTGGCATTTTTGTGTCTGTTGGCCGGTCTAAGCGGTTATTGTCTGTTAACCGGTCTACTTCCTTCTGCAATTCGGGCCACAGTGATGATTTTGCTTGCTTCGCTGGGACTTTGTCTATATCGTCCTGTTTCCAGCATTGATTTTTTGGCTGCTGCGGCTCTTTTGCTGCTGTGCTCCAATCCGTTCTTGTTGTGGTCGGCAGGGTTTCAGCTATCCTTTGGGGTGACATTGTCCCTGTTATTATTTGCAAGCTCGTTGCAAACCAAGTTGCGCTGGATTCCCTGGAACTGGCTGCGCAGCGGTGT
>USPE01000347.1 GCA_900556545.1 uncultured Peptococcaceae bacterium
CTTGGAAGATGTGCTGGTGGTTGTGGATGAAGCTTACATGGAATTTGCTGAAGGCTCTGTACTGCAGGAAATTGAAAATTATCCTAACCTGATGGTGTTGAAAACATTCTCTAAGGCCTTTGGGCTGGCAGCAGCTCGATTAGGCTTTGCTGTATCCAACAAAACCATTATTGATGCGTTGAAGGCGGCTAAATCGCCTTACAATGTCAACACCATGTCTCAGGTGGTGGGCACCATTTTGCTGGAGCATCCGGCTTATCTGGAAGAATGTACGCTGTTAATTAAGGAATCGCGGGATTATTTGTTTGGTATGCTGCAGGCAATGGCAGGCAGTTTTCCGCAGATTCAATCGATACAGAATACCCGCTCCAATTTTGTATATATGAAAGTGGACGGCGCTGCCGATATCTATCGGGCATTACAGCAGCAGGGCATTGCCATTCGGCTGATGGGAGATTATCTGCGCATTTGCGCCGGTAGTGAGGATGAAAATGAAGCATTGCTTGCAGCGTTGCAGGCATATCTGAAAGGAGCCGAAGCATGCGCTGTACAGAAATAAAGCGGGAAACGAAAGAAACCAGCATCACGCTGCGGTTGAATCTTGATGGTGCCGGAGTTTTTCAGGGCAGCAGCGGCATTGGTTTTTTTGACCATATGCTCACTGCGCTGGCGGTGCACAGTGGTTTTGATATTGACTTGGAAATGAAAGGCGATCTGGAAGTAGACGGGCATCACAGTGTGGAAGATGTGGGGATTGTTTTGGGACAGGCCTTTGCCCAGGTAGTAGATAAAAAAAATATTCAGCGGTTTGGCAGTTTTTATGTGCCAATGGATGAATCGCTGGCTTTTTGTGCATTGGATATCAGCGGGCGGCCTTATCTGGTTTTTGACGCCGCTTTTTCTAATCCCAGTGTGGGAGCGTATGACTGCTGCCTGACAGAAGAATTTTTCCGTGCATTTGCTATGCACAGCGGCATTACACTGCATATCCGGCTGGAATACGGCAGCAATGATCATCATAAAACAGAGGCGATTTTTAAAGCGGTGGCCCATGGGCTGCAGCAAGCGGTGACGCTGCGGCAAGGGAATGTCCTTTCCTCGAAAGGTGTGTTAGAATGATAGCAATTATTGACTATGGAGCTGGAAATTTGTTCAGTGTAAAAAATGCACTGGATTATTTGCAGATTGAAAATCAAATTACAGCCAACCCAGCGGAGCTGGCAGCTGCTGATGGTATGATTCTGCCCGGTGTGGGCGCTTTTCGTGATGCCATGACTATGCTGAACCAAAGCGGCTTTACCGAGGCGATAAAACAGCAGGTAAAGGCAGGCAAGCCATTGCTGGGCATCTGCCTTGGTATGCAGATGCTGTTTGAAAAAGGGTATGAGTTTGGCGAAACCGATGGTCTGGGCTTGATTCCCGGTTGTGTGCAGCGGATTGACAGCGGTGGGTTAAAGATTCCCCATATGGGCTGGAATGATCTGACTGTGCTGCACGATTGCGCGCTCAGCGCTGATGTACAAGATGGCGACTATGTTTATTTTGTGCATTCTTATCGGGCAGAAACCAGCGATGATTATATTAGCTGCTATGCCACCTATCATGAAAAAATTCCGGGATTGGTATTTTGTGATAACATTTACGGCGCGCAGTTTCATCCGGAAAAAAGCGGTCAGGTGGGCATGGGAATTTTGAAAAATTTTGCAAGGTTGGTGACAACATGATTATTTTACCAGCGATTGATATCAAAGACGGCAAATGCGTGCGGTTGCGTAAAGGAGAATTTGACACTGCGGAGCAGGTGGCGGCCAATCCTTATGACACAGCGGATAGTTTTCGTAAAGCAGGTGCAGCGTGGATTCATATGGTGGATTTGGATGGCGCTAAAGATGCCAAGCCGATCAATGCAGAAATTTTCTGTAAAGTGGCGGCAGAATCTGGCTTAAAAGTGGAGCTGGGCGGCGGCATCCGCAGTATGGATACCATTGAATATTATCTGGAACGGGGCATTGAACGGGTGATACTGGGTTCGGTGGCAGTGAAAAATCCAGCGTTGGTGAAAGAGGCCGTACAGCACTTTGGCAGCCAGATTGCAGTGGGTATTGATGCCAAGCAGGGGATGGTGGCTACAGAAGGTTGGCTGGACACCAGCAATGTACATTATATTGAGATGGCAAAAATGATGGAAGCTGTCGGCGTGCAGACCATTATTTATACCGATATTTCCAAAGATGGCATGTTATCCGGTGTGAACGGTGAGCAGTTAGATGCCATCAATCAGGCGGTAGAATGCAGTATCATTGCCAGCGGCGGTGTAAAATCATTGGCTGATATTGAGTTATGCAAACAGTTAAATCTGTATGGTGTGATCTGCGGCAAGTCTATTTACAGCGGCAG
>USPE01000348.1 GCA_900556545.1 uncultured Peptococcaceae bacterium
ATACTGCCCCACTGCTTGGATCAATCCATCAACCACCAACACTGCCTCCGCAAAATCATTCTCACCTTCCATGGTAATAATATCACCGTTAAAATACAGCTTTTCCATTATACCCGCCTCCATGTTTATAGATTTTATAAGTTTTTTTACTATGTCTGCATTATAGCATGGCAAAATGATAAAGAAAAATATATCTTTTCTAATTGATTTGCCAGAACTCTTTTATATTTCTATATATACGCTGTATTTTTTATCACTATCTCAATTGATTTCCTGAATTTATGTACTTTCTGCCAGGAAATCCTAGACATTTGCTAAAAAAACAGGTATACTATGAATGTAACTTTTTTGTTACTTTTAGTTTTACATAATAACCCATACAAATTCATTTAGAAAGGAGTGTTTGTGTATGCGTTCCTTTTATAGGAACCTGCTAATTTCAATTATCTTTTGTACCATGCTATCTGTTTCTGTTCCGGTATTTGCCGCCACCTCTGCACTGGCTGTCAACGTGGACAACAAGGCAATTGCCGTACAGGCTGCCTACATCAATAATCTGGTATTTTTGCCTGCCCGCGACATGGCAGACTTGTTTGGCGCCGATTTAACCTACAATGCAGATGACAAAGAATTGACCATAAAATCCGGCAAAACGAAAGCCGTTTTAAATATCGGCTCCAGCACCATTTTAGTCAATGGAAAAAAAGTTTCGCTGGATGCCGCGCCTATGATTTCTGAGAATACAACACTGATTCCGGTTAAGGCAGTAACAGCTATCTGGGGCGCCAGCTACGGCTGGAATGAGCAAACCCTGTATATCCATAAAGACGGCAGCAAGGTGCACGTGCCTGCTGCAGAAAAGGTATTTGTAAAAACCCAGACTGTTGCTGTCAATGGTAAAAATGTTGCTATGGAATATATTTTGGTGCCAAAAAGCGCCAATTTAAAAGCAAATGTCGTTCTGGCGCAAAATACAATCGGACAGACCGAAACACTGAAAAGTCTGGCCAAACGCACTTCCGCCCAAGCGGCTATCAACGGCAGCTATTTTCAGAGTTATGACAGCGCCAAAGCCCAGGATCCTTACGGTATCCTGATAAAAAACGGCAAACTGATTCATTCTGAAAACACCGGAAGCACTATTGGTTTTACCAGCGACGGTTCGGTTAAACTTGGCGTTATCCGCTCATCAGTAACTGCCACTGTGGGCAAAAACAGTTACGCAGTTTCTCTGGTCAATCATACACCGGCAGCCAACAGCAACAGTGTGGTGATGTTTACCGGCGCTCGCGGCGACACAACCCAATGTGCCTTGGGTACTTCTGTGATTGTGCAAAACGGTGAAGTGATCTCTGTCGTATCTAAACAAGAAGCCAATATTCCAAACAATGGCTATGTACTGTTCTTTACCGGAGAAAAAGCTGCGGCGGCTCAAGATATTAAAAAAGGAGCTAAAGTATCCTATACCATCAGTTACACCACACCGTCCGGCGGCAAAGCCGACTGGTCTGATGTGCAGACTGCCATAGGTGCCGGCCCATTGCTGCTAAAAGCAGGCAATACAGTGATAAACCCAGCCAGTGAAGGCTTTACCGATTCTGCCGGGTTTGACCTAGCTACCTCCCGCAGTGCAGTTGGTGTGGCAGCCAATGGTGATATTTTGTTGGTAGGCGGCGTAAAATGCACCTTAAATCAACTGGCTTCTATTATGAGTCAGTTAGGCGCTGTAGATGCCATCTGTATGGACAGCGGTTCTTCTTCCGGTTTGTATAAACCAAACAGCGTTCTCGCTGCACCATCCAAAGAAATCAGCAATGCACTGATATTCAAATAACACAAAAACCTCTATACGATCGATTGCTTTCGAGCAACCTTTCGCATAGAGGTTTTCTTTTACGCTTTCACTACACTTTTATACAGAATCTTATTCCAGTTCCATATCCTGTACTTTCACCAGTTCCAGTGCAGATAAATCTGCTTTCAACGCATCAATTTTAGCGTCATCGCCAATAACCTGCAGCAAGATACGACCGGTTTCGTTATTTTCGCCATGGTGCAAATCGTGCATCCCCAGACGGAAATGAATCATTTCACCATATTTGGTCAGCACTTCCTGTACGGTTGGCGCCGCTTTGCTGCGTTTGTCAATACTGATTGCCATAACTACATTTTTCATTTTAAAATTCCTCCCACATATAACATTAAGTATAGGTTCTGCGATATTTTCTATTTTATACAGAAACTGCAGCTTTGCATATAGCTGATTTGGCAAATTTTTAATATTTCTATCAGATTTTGAACAGTAAATCTCCATAGGTTGGGAACGGCCAGTATTCTTCAGGAGTATAAATCTCCATTTGGTCTGCTACTTCCCGAACCTCAGCC
>USPE01000349.1 GCA_900556545.1 uncultured Peptococcaceae bacterium
GCCATGATGTTATTGTGGCAGATAATTTGTGCAACAGCAAAGAGGAATCGCTGCGGCGGGTAGAAGCGTTAACCGGCAAAAAAATTATTTTTTATCCGGTGGATGTAACAGAGGAAGCTGCTGTAGAAACAATTTTTTCCCAGCAGCAGATTGATGGTGTGATCCATTTTGCAGGACTAAAGGCAGTGGGTGAATCGGTAGAACAGCCGGTGCGGTATTATTATAATAATGTGGTAAGTACATTGACATTGTGCAAGGTGATGCAGCGTCATGGTGTAAATAAATTTGTGTTCAGTTCGTCGGCTACGGTATACGGCGAGAACCAAATTCCCTTTGTAGAAACCATGAATTTGCTGCCTACCACCAATCCCTATGGGGAAACCAAGGTGATGAGCGAACGCATTCTGCGCGATGTGGCAGCGGTTCAGCCGGAGTGGTCTGTTGCGCTGCTGCGGTACTTTAATCCCATTGGCGCCCATGAAAGCGGCAGAATCGGTGAAGATCCCCAGGGGATTCCCAATAATTTAATGCCTTATATCACCCAGGTGGCCAGCGGCAAACGGGAACGGCTGCGGGTGTGGGGCAATGATTATCCCACTGTAGACGGCACCGGTGTGCGGGATTACATCCATGTGATGGATCTGGCAGAGGGCCATGTGAAAGCACTGGAAAAATTGTGCGAGGAAAAAGGTGTGCAGATCTATAATCTGGGGACCGGCCATGGTGTCAGTGTGCTGGAACTGGTGCATGCCTTTGAAAAAGCCAATGGGTTGACCATCCCTTATGATATTTGTCAGCGTCGTGCCGGTGATATTGCAGAATTTTATGCCGATGCTTCCAAAGCTGAACGGGAGATGAACTGGAAAGCCAAACGCACCATTGAGGATATGTGCCGTGATTCCTGGAACTGGCAAAAACAAAATCCGCAGGGCTATGTGGAATAAACGGTCTGCACATGTGTTTCAAAAAGAAAACATATAACTATATACGATGAAGAAAAAGGAGAGATTGAAAATGTCTGAAATTAGAGTTGATATTTCCGATGCCATTGCGCAGCTGCCGGTGGCAGAGTATCAGGAAAAAATAAATGCCATTCATGCACAGCTGCACAGCGGTCAGGATGGCTACACCGGTTGGGTAGACTATCCAACACAGGTGGAAGGGGAGCTGGTATGGCAGATTATGACCACTGCATGGAAAATTCAAAAGCAGTGTACCGCATTTGTAGTTATTGGTGTGGGCGGTTCTTATCTGGGCGCAAAAGCCTGTCTGGAATTGCTGCAATCTCCATTTTACAATGAATTTTTTGCCAAAGAACGCAATCTGCCTAAAATCTATTTTGCCGGACATCACTTAAGCAGTGTATATTATCATGAGCTGTTCCACCGTTTGCAGAAAGAGGAAGTGGCTGTATGTGTTATTTCCCGTTCCGGCGCAACATTGGAGCCTATGGTTATTTTTGAAATGTTTAAAAAATTTATGGCAGATAAATATGGTGATGCTGCCAAAGACCGCATTTATGTAGTAACCGGCAGCAAAGGCAAGCTGCGGGATGAAGCTGTAGAAAAAGGATATACCACCTTTGATGTACCGGATGATATTGTAGGACGGTTTTCTGTTTTAACACCGGTAGGTTTGCTGCCGATTGCTGTAGCCGGCATTGATCTGGAAGCTGTGCTGCAGGGGGCTCGTCAGGCGCAGGCAGCCTGTATGGATACCGACCTCAATCATAATGATTGTTATCGGTATGCATTGACCCGGTATTTGTTAAAAGAAGAGCAGCATAAAAATATGGAAGTATTTGAAGTATACGATGGTAAGCTGCGTTACTTTACCGAATGGCTGAAACAATTATTTGGTGAAAGCGAATGCCAAAACGGGCAAGGTGTGTTCCCGGTATCTATGCAGATGTCTACCGACCTGCATTCTCTGGGCCAGTTCTTGCAGGACGGACGGCAGGATTTCTTTGAAACAGCGGTGATTATTGAAGATGTTACCTATGATATTATGCTGCCGGAAGGCATTACTGACCATGCCAAAACATTGCATCAGATGAATCGGATGGTGCGGGAGAGCGTGAAAGCAGCCCATCTGGAAAATGGTACACCTAATATTGTGATTACCTTGCCGGAAATTTCTTCTTATTCTTTTGGCAAGATGGTGTACTTCTTTGAAATGGCCTGTGCAGTCAGCTGTATGCTCAGCGGACTGGATCCATTTGTGCAGCCGGGCGTAGAACGGTATAAAGAAAAGTTGCAGACATTGTTGAAAAATGATACCATGCAAACAGCAGAAGTTGAATAAGATGTAATCTATCGGGCAATATCTGTTGCAGCGTCCACACGCTGCTCTGGACATTTCCTTGCCTGT
>USPE01000350.1 GCA_900556545.1 uncultured Peptococcaceae bacterium
CCAGTAAAGTACCGGGCGCCTCCCCGTGGCCCTAGGGCCGTAGCCACTGCCACTGCCCGCCCGCTGGTTGAGCAAGTTTTGCAGTACCATAATCTGACCGATTATTTCCAAAGTGTACTTACCGTAGCAGAGGTAGGCATCGGCAAACACGACCCCAGAATTTTTACCGCATCTGCACAGCGACTGGGGCTGCCGCCGCAACAGTGTATTGTGCTGGAAGATTCACTCAAAGCCATCCGCAGCGCCAATACCGCCGGATTTCAAACCATTGCTGTTTATGAAGAAACCAATCCTGTTGAACAACCAGCCTTGCTGCAGGAAGCCAAAGTATATATTCACGATTTTCGCAATTTGCTGCAAATTAACGAAGATATATTTGAATAAACTGCCTCGGTATGTTCTTTCTCGTTTAGATTTATATAAAAAGTTGCTTACAAAAACAGAAGGCCAACAGCTTTATTTGCTGTCAGCCTTCTGTTTTTGGTTACTCAGCGTTATATACAACGGTTCCTGCTTTTATAGTCTGCAATACTTTAATATCTTTAATTTCTTCTTTGGGCACATCCAAAGGACTTTTATCTAAAATGACAAGATCGGCCTGTTTACCCGGTTCAATCGAACCTTTTTGATGTTCTTCAAAACACTGATAAGCACCGTAAATGGTGATTGCCCGCAGCGCTTCCATAGGGGTAATGGCAAATTCAGGGCCAATATCCCTTCCGGACCGCGTTTTCCGGTTTACTGCGTTATGCACAGTCAGCAGCATATTGGCCGGCACAACAGGACAATCCTGATGCAGCGTAAAGGTCATCCCCCGTTTTACAGCCGACGCCAGCGGACTAATTCTGCGTCCCCGTTCCGGCCCTAAAACCGAATCCAGATGCCAATCACCCCAATATAATACGTGATCGTGGAAGAATGTTGGCAGAATCCCGATTTCTTTCATCTTGTCCAGCTGATCCTCCCGCAAGGTCTGGCAATGCACCATAACCGGTCGGAAATCGGTGGTAATACCGGTTTCCTGCTGCGCTCTGGCATACTGATTGATAAACTGATCCATGGCAGCATCACCGTTGCAATGCACCAGCACCTGCCAGCCATTGGTTAAACATTCTTTAAAGAACCCACACACTTTGTCATCATCTTCGTAAACCGGATATGCTCTGTAATCATCTGACTCACCTTCCGGCACTTTGTAATACGGTTTGGTTAACCAAGCTGTCTTTGCCTGCGGAGAACCATCCAAAAACAATTTAACCCCTGCCAGTTTTACATGATTTTCATACTGCGCCTCCAGAGATTTACGGCCCACCATCAAATCCTTATCTGCCGAATCAATCAAAGGGTAGCCATAAATGTCCAGTTTCATCAGGCCATTGTTCTGGAAATAAGCCAGTAACGGCTGAAAAGCTTTAGAAAAAGAACCGTCCTGCGCAGTGGTAATCCCATAGCTGACATACATATCCTGCGACCGTTGAAATCCCGCCATCATAAATTCTGCGCTGGGAATAGGCATTTTGCCCAATGTATATTGGGTCAGCGCCAGTTCTTCCATCATACCGGTAGGTTCACCGGTTTGGGCATCCTTTTGAATCACACCGCCATCGGGATTGGGGGTATCTTTGTTGGCACCCAATATTTCTATTACCTTAGAATTGCATACACCCACATGGCCACTGGCGTGCATCATGACAATGGGAATGTCGGCAGAAATTTTGTCCAAATCATATCTATCCGGATGCCGTCCATCAGGGAACGCTGCATTATCGTAGCCCATGCCCACAAACCAGGCATCCCCCTGCACAGGATTTTTTTCCAGATATGCTCTTGCCTGCGCAATCAATTGCTCCACACTGTCAGTAGTGCCAATGGGCGGCGCATCAAATTTAGGGAACAGACCATTTTGTGAAATATGGCTGTGTCCATCAATAAAACCCGGCAGCATTGTTTTGCCTGCCAAGTCCACCTGCTGCCCATCTTCAGCCATAGCCTGCAGTTCTGCCGCAGTTCCCACAGCCAGAATCACTCCATCCTCTACCAATACCGCATCCGCTTTTGGCTGCCCGTCATTCATGGTAATAACATTTCCATTCAAATACAAGGTCTTACCCATCGTTCATGCTCCTCCTTTGTGACAAAAAACTGCTGTCATAAATTGTTATGATTAAGAAAATACAGCTGCAAACATTGTAATTTGCACCTGAAAAATAAAAAGCAAAACTAGATTTCCATTGTTTCGTGGGAAAGATTGTGTGGTCAGCTATCCGATCTTTACCTCGCCCTCATTCAAGGAGTGAGCAGTCGGCTATCCTACCTTTGCCTATCCTTCAGCTTACCCGACCAGAAAAGCGTCGGGCATCGGACATTTT
>USPE01000351.1 GCA_900556545.1 uncultured Peptococcaceae bacterium
AAAAACAGCCAATTATGCTGTTCTGCGGGAAAATGACCGTCCCAGCATTTTGGTAGAAACCGGATTTTTGAGTAATGCAGAAGAAGAAGCATTGCTTGCCAGCGATGCGTATCGTCAAAAATTAGCCAACGGTATTTATCAAGGCATTTTAAATTATTTGAATCAATTTTAAAGTATAAAAAAGCGCTTCGTCAGCACAAGTTTGCTGATGAGGCGTTTTTTTGTAAAAACTGTTTTATCATCTGTGTCAATCTGATTGAAAAGGGATTGTAAATTTGCGGCAAAGATGGTTTGCGCCAATATGTGATAGATTTGTGATGATTAGTTTTGTTTTAGTAAAATATTTATTGTGAAAAAAACATAAGTATGATAGAATCAATATATAGCTAGACACTATTTAACACAAGGACAATGAGAGGGGAATGTTTTATGAAAAAGCCAATTGTAATGCTTACCACAGCTGTTTTAGCAACAGCACTGGCAATGCCTGCCTTTGCAGCAGATGCGGCATTTACTGCAGATGCGCAGCTTCGCGCCGATTTTTCCATTGTGATGGACGGCAATGATGTTGACTTTAAAACATCCAGCGGAAACGCAGTGTATCCCATTTTGTATGAAGACAGAACCTATTTGCCGTTGCGCGCCATTGGGGAATTGATGGGCAAAAATGTAAACTGGGATGAAGACAATAAAACCATTACCATTAGCGGTACCCGCGATACCCTTTCTTCTAATCGGGATAATCCCAACATTGGCAGAAAAGATATCCGTGTGCAGGAACGGCCTGACTTTACCATTGTTGTGGATGGCAAGGAACGCAAGTTTTATGCTGCAAACGGCGCTCGTTTAAATCCCATTTTGTATAATGGCAGTACCTATCTGCCATTGCGCGCTATTGGAGAACTGATGGGCAACGATGTAAGCTGGGACGCCAAAAATAAAGTTGTTACCCTGACCGGTGAGTATACTGTGACAGATGCCGACAGCTTTGTTACAGAGCAGGATGAACTTGATAAAGGGTATATTGGCAGAGAATCCGCTAAAGATATTGCTTTGGATTATGTCAATCTTTTAGAAAAGGATGTCACCTTCCTGACAGCGGCATTAACCTATCGGGATAGCCGTTGGGTTTATGATGTGGAATTCTATACAGACAGCAAAGAATATGACTTCATAATTAATGCGGAAACTGGTAAAGTGTTGTATTCTGATTATGACATTGACAACTGGAAACGTCCTTCTGCCGAAGTGAAGGATATCGGTCTGGCAGAAGCCAAGGATATTGCGTTGGAAGATGCCGATTTGCGAGAAAAGGATGTTACCTTTGTCAGAACCGGTGCTGATTATGACGATGGCCGCAAAGTGTATGAAATTGAGTTTTACACCAATAAAGGTGAATACGACTACGAAATTGACGCAGAAACCGGAAAGATTCTGGATTTTGACTACGATGCAGAAGCCTATACTCCAGATAAAGTGATCGGCATTGATGAAGCCAAACGAATTGCCTTGAAGCATGCCGGTGTAGCGCAGAAAAATGCAAAATGGGTAAAAGCTGAATTGGATCGTGATGATGACAGCTATAAGTATGAAGTAGAATTTCGTGTAGGCAGAACAGAGTATGAGTATGAAATTGATGCAATGACCGGAAAAATTTTAGATTGGGATAAAGATTACGACGACTAAACGACAGATGTGAGCAGTAGGTTTATAAAATATTGTTTATGATAAAATCCCTCATGTGCCGGATGATAAAATTCGGCATATGGGGGATTTTTATGTTCTGTATTATTTTGTTTGTTGTAAAAAGTGGAAAAATGTACTTAAATAATTGCCCATTCTGTGATACAATAAAACGAAAATAAAATAGAAAGAGGTGGTCATCGTTGCCGCAACGGCTGTTTTAGTCAGGCGCGATGTAAAAGGAATGGGGTATAAGCCCCGCGTTCACCGACGCTGTAGGCGTGAGGATAACCTGAAGCACCATAAGGTGTGAGCCGAAAGGCCGCCACTGTGACAAAGTCATGGGAAGGTAAGGCAAATCCGCAGAGCAAATTTGCTCCTAACGCGAGTCAGAAGACGTACGCTTCTTTGGTAACAGACAGGGCGAGAGCCTTATTTGTCGTGCGAAAAACGGGCACGTCAGCTTTTTGTGGAAAGCTGGCGTGTTTTTTCCATTGTTTGGTGTGAAAGATTGAGTTTATCGGCTGTCCTACCCTTGCGCATCCTTCGTTCAAGGAGTGAGCGGTCGGTCTGTACTTTGCTGATGCTAACGATTATGCCGGTCGGCTGTCCTATCTTTGCCCATCCCTCAGCGCGGCGGTCAGCAACTTGTTTGTTTCTTTCGCTATGGACTGCGTCCA
>USPE01000352.1 GCA_900556545.1 uncultured Peptococcaceae bacterium
CAGAATACTGTAAAATTTTCTTAATTATCAGCTATGCGCAGTTTTTATCATCCAGGCGGGAACGGTTACAGACGCTGCCTGATTTGCTGCCCTGCTTTATTTTTATGGCAGTGCCGGTGCTGCTGCTAATGATGCAGCCTGACCTTGGCAGCGCTTTGGTGTATATTTTTATTATGGTTGGGATGTTATTTATTGCCGGAGCCAATAAAAAGATTTTGTTGACCTTGTTTGGCGGCGGTACCATTTTGTTGATTGTTTATCTGCTGGGAGTCTGGAAATTGAACTGGTGGTGTCCGCTGCAAACATATCAGCTGAATCGGTTTTTGGTTTTGTTTGACTCCAGTATTGACCCGCAAGGAGCCGGATACAATGTATGGCAGTCAAAAATTGCCATCGGAAATGGTGGTTTCTGGGGTGAAGGGCTGTATATGGGCAGCCAGAGTACCGGCGCGTTTATGCCGGAGCAATGGACTGACTTTATTTTTGCCGTATTTGCAGAGGAGCTTGGTTTTATCGGTGCCAGTATCTTGTTGTTGCTGTTTGCTTTTTTGCTGTTTCGAGGGCTGCGGATTTCCATGCTTTCTAAGGATATGTTTGGTACTTTGGTAGCTGCCGGGATTGTAAGCTTGTATCTGTTTCATATTTTAGAAAATGTCGGCATGACCATGGGCCTGATGCCGGTAACAGGAATTCCCCTGCCTTTTGTCAGCTATGGCGGCAGTTCGATGATGACCAACTTTTTGGGCATTGCATTACTTCAAAATATTTATGTACATCGGCAACGACTCATTTTTTAAGGAGTGTGTAGTATGGAGCAGACGAATGTTTACAAAATTCTGGTGATTGAAGATGAGGATTCCATTCGGGAACTGGTAAAACTAAACTTGCAGCTGGCAGATTTTGAAGTATTGGAAGCGGCAGATGGTTTGGAAGGTTGGAATAAGGTTTTGCAGGAAAAGCCGGATTTGGTGCTATTGGATTTAATGCTGCCCAAAATAGATGGATATGAACTTTTGCCTAAAATTACAGAGCAAAAAATTCCTGTGATTGTACTGACTGCCATGAATGGATTAAAAGACAAAATAAAAGGATTTCATCTGGGAACCGATGACTATATTACCAAACCCTTTGAGTCTATGGAACTGCTGGCCCGCATCCGTGCTGTTCTGCGCCGCAGCCAGCAATCGTCGCAGCCAAAGGCGTGCAATGATACACAAACACTGCATTACGGCGATATTGTATTGCATTTGGATCAGCACCGTGTATTCCATCAGGGGGAAGAAATTGAACTGACCTTGAAGGAGTTTGAACTGCTGCGCTTGTTGGTAGAACAAAAAGGAAAAGTATTATCGCGGGAAAAACTTTTGGAGCAAGTATGGGATTATGATTATGAAGGCAACACCAGAACCGTTGATATGCACATACAGCGGTTACGAACAAAGTTGCAGACTGACAAAATCAGTACGGTCTATAAAGTGGGATACCGGCTGGAGGATGATTGCTCATGAAATTCAGCACAAAACTGCTCAGTCTGTATGTTGCCATTTACTTAATTGTTATTACGGTGGTAGGTATCACAGTAACGGAGAATAGCTATCAGCTGCTGCGGCAGCAGGAAATTACACGAAGCGTAGGAGAAGAGCAAAACATTTATTCCAATGTTTTGCTCTATTTATTAAATGACAATCAAAATAACGATTCGTTGAGCAGCTATGGCTTGAGTATTGTTGAACTCTTCAGCAGTACCAACAGTTATCTGGAGGTATTTGACCAGGATTTAAACCTGATTGCCAGCAATTCACCGGCCATCTGGAATCAGGGGCGGGAAGAACTGCAAGTTGCAGCTGACGGCGAAGTGAGTATCATTTTGCGTCATGACGAACAGGGCGATTATTATCTGTTTATTTGCAGTCTGCTGGAAGCACGGCAGGAAAAACTGGTGCTGTGCATGGTGAAAGATATCAATTATATTGAAGAACAACGCCAAAAGGAATATCAATTTTTTATTCAGGCAGGCCTTCTTGGTTTGCTGGCATCAGGGCTTTTGGTGGCTGCCTGCGGTTATTGGCTGCTGCGTCCAGTGCGGGAGCTGGATAAAGCGGCCCGTAATATTGCAGCGGGAAACTATGACCAGAGAGTATCGGTGAATGGCAATGACGAAATCGGCAGTCTGGCCCAGCAGTTTAATCGTATGGCTGATGAAATTGAAGGCCGTATGCAGCAGCTGCAGATGGAAAGTGTACGGCAGCAGCGGTTTGTAGACAATTTGACCCATGAATCCCGCACACCGCTAACCTCCATTATCGGTTATGCCGAATTGCTGCAAAAAGTGGACTATGATCCGGCGCTGTTCCAAAAA
>USPE01000353.1 GCA_900556545.1 uncultured Peptococcaceae bacterium
GGGCAACTGCCCAGATATTTGCAGGATTTAATGTTTTTTCAAGTTCAACACGTTCATGTTTTTCAGCCATAATTTTTCGCCTCCATTTTAATAACAAATTGACAGAATCAGAATAATAACAATGAATCAAGCAGTAAAACTAAAAACAAAAACAATAAAACTAAATTAAGGACTTTTTACTAAACGCAGAACAAGGTTGTATAAAATGATAATATGAAGTGAAGTCAGGTTCTGAACGTTCAGATTTTTCATCATGGGACTGGTCTGTATGGGCGTCCCTCCTTTTGCGACATAGATTTGCAGTCGAACCATGATGCGTCATAGTTATGCTATGACAGAAAGCTAAAAAATATAATAATAAAAAATGTTAAATTTTTTAGCAGGTTTACATGTAGTTAATTTTTTTATACTGTTCATAATCATAAAAATAAAAATTGTTGTTATGAAAAGTTTTTTTTATTGCTGAACTCATTATAAATAGTCAAAAATGAATTACAATGGGTTACAGCACAATAATTAATAGGCTGAAATACATACATCACTGATAGGATATAAAGAGAATAGGCAATATAAACGGAATTTTTAAAAAATGATTGAAAAAAATTTTTTATAAAATAAATGGAGAAAAAATATTATCCCATTCTCTTTATTAAATATATTTGGAGAAAAAGATAGTATTTTTAAAATTGGTTGAAAAAAGTACAGAGGAACCAAAAAAGCTGTCTGCGACGCCGCAGACAGCTTTTTTGCGTTAAAATCATATTAATATTTTGTTTAGATTTTGCGAAAACATCAATTATTTTTTGTGGCTTTCTTCGTACAGTTCCTGTTCAATCATATCACCTTCACAATCGACAACAGGACTGCAATCTTCAACAGCTGCCAGTTCAGCAGGTGTTAAACCGCTGGTATCGCCCAAAATCAGATAACCAACCATACCATGGGAGGTTTGTCTGAACCGTTTCATAGCTACGCTGTAGAAAATAGCGCCTAACAATACCCATACAGCCAATGCGCCCCAGCAAGGACGGCTCAGGAATGCAGGCATACCCGGAATTACCATCAGGGCGATGATGCCCAGAGAAATCAGAGCACCGGCAGCAGCCATAGCAGGAGAAATATCGTCATCGGATTTTGGTTTTAAACCTTTGGTCAATACCATGTAAGCACCTGCGCAGGTAAAGAAGTAACCAACCCCGGTACCAACAGCAGCCATATCAACAACCCAGTTCAATACTTCACGGCCAAAGAACGGAGCAATACTGCAGACGATCATTACAAATATGATATTATTGGAAGGTGTTCTATGAACAGGATGAATATAAGCAAAGAATTTCGGCAGCATTCTGGCACGAGCCATACCAAACAGCAGACGGCTGGAGGATAAATAGAACCCGTTAATACCAGTAAACATACCGGCTAATACCGCGATAACAACGAATGCGATACCAATACCGCCCAATGCTTGTTTGATCATAGCACCGGTTCTCCAGGATTCAGGCTGGCCGGCAGCGTTGGTCAGGTTTACCATTTCCATCCAAGGAATAACAGCGGCAGTTACCAGTGCCAGTGCGGCATAAATCAGAGCGCCGATTCCGATTGCGCTGAAAATCAGCATAAATGTTTTGTTGGCAGGGAAGTTAAATTCTTCGGCAGCCTGCGGGATACAGTCAAAACCTACAAATAAGAACGGAGCCATAGCAACAATCAGGATAACCCCTTTGAGGAAGGAAACATTGTATTCTCCCGATGCAGGGGACAGGTTTTCCATTTTAAAGTTGCCGGTAAACAGAGTACCAAATACAATCAGCAGTACAGCTGCGCATAATAAAATACATAAGAATAACTGTACATTACCGGTGGATTTTACACCACGATAGTTAACAAAGCCCAGGATCCAGATTAAGGCTACCGATACGGCTATTTCGCCGGCATAAACCGGCCAGCCGGCAATGGTCCATAAATGACCGACCTGCAGCAAACCGGGTGTTAAAATACTAAATAATACCGGAATTGCTGTTGCGTTTAATGCAACGATGGCAAAGTAACCAAGGGATAACATCCAACCGCAGATATAAGAAGCAGTAGGACCAAATCCAACATAGGCGTAGGCAAATTCACCGCCGGCAACAGGGAATTTTGCAATCATGTAAGCATAACTGAAGCCAACTACCAGCATCAAGGCGCCGCCTAATAAAAAACCAATTGTCAAAGGCAGAGGACCGCCGGCTTTTACCATCCAGTTAGGGGACTGAATAAAAGCACCCCAACCGATAATAGAGCCAAGGGCAACTGCCCAGATATTTGCAGGATTTAATGTTTTTTCAAGTTCAACACGTTC
>USPE01000354.1 GCA_900556545.1 uncultured Peptococcaceae bacterium
TAAAATCCGGCAGTGCGATTATGGCAGTTGATGGGAACGGTTCTTGCTGTAAACAGTCAGAGATGGATGTTGTGATATCTGTAGGATAAAATAGATTCGTGATCAGATCAAATAAAGCATACGATGTTCAATATAAAAGTAAAAGCAGGGCCTGCATATCCGTTGTGGTATGCAGGCCCTGCTTTGCAGTTTGTTCAGATTGCCCGGCATATTGCTTTTAACAGTAGCATGACAGTTGCTGAATGGATAGAGATGCCAGGGTTTCAACGGCAGTGCCGGTGATAGTCAGCAAACTGGATGACGATAAACGCAAGGCCACCGGGGTGTTGGTTTCCACAATTGTCTGAGCGGTAATTGTGTGCGGTGTGTCTGTGGCAGTTTTGGCCACATTGCGCACAGTACTTGGCACGTTCTGCCGATTTACCTGCAGTGCAAAGGTGGTATTGACAGCTACTGCTGCCGGAATGTTGACGATATAAGAAATCAGATACACACCGGGTTTTAAAATCTGGAAGGAACTGCCGTCGGAATAAAAATCGCCAAAGCTTTCTGCGGCGGTTTCGGACAAGGCAATGCCGTCAAACGGAGCATTGTTTGAAAGTATATTGTTTTGGTGATATAGGGCATAGGCCATGCCGCCTGTTGGCATTGGCTGCGGCTGCGGACAGTTTGGTTTACAGCAAGATCTTTCATTCATAAGAATTACCTCCTGTTAAAATTAAGTTGCTGAATCAGTCATGAATCAGTAATAGCGTATGCCGAAGCAGGCTGATTGGTGCGTGTACAGCAATCATTGTATGGGTGCAGGTGCAAAATAGGCCGGTAGTGAATGATTTGACGTTAAAAAAGAGAACGGCTATAATAGGAAACAGTAAAATTTTGAAACCTAAGTGTCAGGAGGCGTGTATCATGTTAACCTATCAAGTGTTATCACAAGAACAAGTAACAAAAATATATTATGAACATATGCAGCAGGATTTTCCGCCGGCAGAGGTAAAACCGCTGGATGTACTGCATGAGCTGATGCAGGAAGGTGTGTATTATCCTTATGGTTGGTTTGATGAAGCAGGTACTTTAACAGCCTACGCTTTTTTTGTAAAAGCACAGAAAGGAACTGTTGCACTGTTGGACTATTTTGCGGTGTGCAGTGCGTTTCGCAGTCATGGTTATGGCAGCCGGTGTCTGGCAGAAATACAGACATTATGGCGCGGGGCAGCCGGTATTTTGGCAGAGGTGGAAGATCCGGCCAAGAGCAGCTCTGATGAAGAAAAAACAATACGCAGCCGTCGAGTGCGTTTTTATCAGCGCAACGGACTGCGGGCTACCAATGTATATTCGGTGTTATTTGGAGTGCCGTATGTGCTGCATTATTTCCCGGTTGATGAAGAATGTGCTGACGATTTGCTGCTGCAGGAGTTAGATGCCATTTATCATGTGTTATTTCCGCAGCCCATTTATGAGAAAAATGTGCAGTTGTGGATGAATGAAGAAAAAGCTGGTTGCCAATATGAATAATCATATGTTACAAAAAGGGCCGGTTATTATTTTTTTAGCGCTATTGTGTACAATTCTGTGGGGAACCGCTTATCCGGCCGTTAAGATTGGATATGATTTGTTTGCCATCAGCGATGCAGACGGATTTGGTAAGTTGCTGTTTGCGGGAATCCGATTCTTTTTGGCGGGGCTGATGACGCTGGCTGTCAGCATTGTGCTGCAAAAACGGCTGGTGATTCCGCAGAAATCCCAGTGGAAAGGCATTGCGCTGTTGGGTTTGGTGCAGACAACAGGACAGTACATTTTCTTTTATCTGGGGTTGGCGAATACGACCGGTGTAAAAGGGTCTATCCTTTATGCACTGGCTACTTTTTTTGTGGTAATTTTTGCCCACTTTTTGTTTCCGGACGATAAGATGACACTGCAAAAGATTGTGGGCTGTCTGATTGGTTTTGCCGGTGTTATTTTAATTACTATGGAAGATGGTGGTTTGGGCGGTGGCTTTGCCTGGAATGGAGAAGGCTTTATTATGCTGTCTACACTGTCCTCGGCCTTGGGTTCTATTATCAGCCGACAGGTCAGCCAGGGACAGGACCCGGTGGTGGTGACCGGTTATCAGCTGACCGGCGGCGGTTTGGTATTAATGCTGCTGGGGATTGCGGGGCATGGACAATTTGGCATGGTAACGATAGAAGGCGTGACATTGCTGCTGTATATGGCTTTTTTGTCGGCTGCTGCTTTTACCGGATGGACCATGCTGTTAAAATATAATCCGGCCAGCCGCATTGCTGTGTATAATTTTCTGATTCCTGTTTTCGGCACAGCATTTTCTGTG
>USPE01000355.1 GCA_900556545.1 uncultured Peptococcaceae bacterium
AGGACTCTACCTCTGCCAAATATGATTATCCTGATTACACCAAAGTGCTGACCGGAGATGTCAAAGGGCTGCGCATCGGTTTGCCGAAAGAATATCTGGGCGAAGGGATTGCCCCTGAAGTAGAAGCACAGGTACGGGCAGCAGCTGCCAAACTGGAAGAATTGGGTGCTGTAGTAGAGGAATGTTCTTTGCCTTATACTCGGTATGCGATGCCCGCCTATTATTTAATTGCACCGGCAGAAGCCAGCTCCAATCTGGGACGTTATGATGGTGTGCGTTACGGCTTGCGGGTGCAGGCCAAAGATGTGGTGGACATGTTCTGTGATACCAGAAAGCAGGGCTTCGGTGCCGAAGTAAAGCGGCGGATTATGCTGGGCACTTATGCGCTGAGCTCCGGGTATTATGATGCTTACTATTTGAAAGCATTGAAGGTGCGGAATCTGATTAAACAGGATTATGATCAGGCATTTGCCAAATATGATTGTCTGATTGCGCCTACTGCGCCGACCACTGCGCTGCATAAAGGGCAGAACCAGGACCCGCTGGCATTGTATAAAGGGGATATTTGCACCATTCCAAGTAATCTGGCCGGGATTCCGGCTTTGTCGCTGCCGTATGGTCTGGATAAAAACCAGATGCCTATCGGTGTGCAGCTGCTGGGAAAAGCTTTTGCCGAGCCTACCTTGCTGCAGGTTGCTTATGCACTGGAGCAAAATACAACATTGACCAGATTAAAACCAAACCAGGGGAAGGGGCTGTAACTCATGGAATATGAAGTAGTCATCGGCTGCGAAGTTCACGTAGAATTAAAAACGAAAACAAAAATTTTCTGTAGTTGTCCTACCGATTTTGGCAGTGCACCAAACACACATGTCTGCCCGGTTTGCCTGGGATTGCCTGGCACATTGCCGGTGCTGAATAAAAAAGTGTTGGAATATGCCATCAAAGCCGGATTGGCAATGAATTGTGAAATTGCCCGTTTTAGTAAATTTGACCGTAAAAACTATTTTTATCCCGATTTAACCAAAGCATATCAGATTTCTCAGTTTGATTTGCCGATTTGCAAAAACGGGTATATTGATATAGAAACCAGTCAGGGAACAAAACGAATCGGGATTACCCGCATTCATATGGAAGAAGATGCCGGTAAACTGGTGCATCAAGGTGCAACCATTACCACATCTGCCGGTTCTCTGGCGGATTATAACCGTGCCGGTGTGCCGCTGATTGAAATTGTATCCGAACCGGATATGCGCAGTGCCGAAGATGTGATGGCCTTTCTGACCAATTTGAAAGCTATTATTGAATATACCGGTGTATCTGATGCCCGTATGGAGCAGGGTTCCTTGCGCTGCGATGTGAATCTGTCGCTGCGTCCTGTGGGGCAGGAAGCCTTTGGTACTCGTGCCGAAATTAAAAATCTGAACTCATTCCGTGCAGTAGAACGGGTTGTGAAATATGAAATGGAACGGCAGACCGAAATTCTGGAAGCGGGCGGAAAAGTGGTGCAGGAAACACGTACCTGGGATGATGGCAAGGGTATCACCTTAAGTCTGCGCAGCAAAGAGGATTCGGACGAATATCGTTACTTCCCCGATCCGGATTTGACGCCAATTATAGTTACCGATGCCTATATCGAAGAAGTGCGCGCCAGCCTGCCGGAAATGCCGCAGGTAAAACGGCAGCGCATGATGGAAGAAGATGGTCTGCCTGCCTATGATGCCGGTGTCATTACCGCCTCCAAGGCGTTAGCAGATTTCTATGATGGCGTACGTGCCCATTATGATGATGCAAAAAAAATCAGCAACTGGATTATGGTAGAGCTGCTGGCAAAAGTCAATGCAGAAGGCATTGAGCTGGTTGATGTAAAAATCAGACCGGAACAGATGGCGGCATTGTTAAAATTGATTGATGCCGGTGAAATCAGCGGTAAAATT
This sequence comes from uncultured Peptococcaceae bacterium, assembly GCA_900556545.1. Classification (GTDB taxonomy): domain Bacteria; phylum Bacillota; class Peptococcia; order Peptococcales; family Peptococcaceae; genus UBA7185. The sequence continues at coordinate 1,938 of USPE01000355.1, forward strand.
GCCAAGAAGGTATTTGGTGAAATGTTTGTGACCGGCAAAGATGCAGAAGTGATTATCAAAGAGCAGGGGCTGGTACAGATTTCTGATGAGGGTGCACTGAAAGAAATGGTGGCCGCTGTGGTAGAAGCTAATCCAAAATCGGTAGAGGATTACAAAGCCGGTAAGAAAAAGGCCATGGGCTTTTTGGTCGGTCAGATTATGAAAGCCTCCAAAGGGCAGGCCAATCCGGCTGTGATCAATCAATTGCTGACAGAAAAATTAGACAGTATGTAAGAGAATATTTGTTAAACGAACAAACAAAATACTATATATGCAAAGAAAAAAGTTGCAGCTGTTATAAAACCGGTTCTTTCTGAACTTTGGGTATGACAAGAAAAAGCAGATACGA
>USPE01000356.1 GCA_900556545.1 uncultured Peptococcaceae bacterium
AGTGACTGCGAGGGCGCCGGTGAGATGTTTCAGCTGACTACCATGGATCTGGCCCATGTGCCGCACACTGCCGACGGTGCTGTGGACTACAGCCAGGATTTTTTCGGCAAGGCGGCCAATTTGACAGTGAGCGGGCAGCTCAATGCGGAAACTTTTGCTATGGCGTTTCGCAATGTGTATACCTTTGGGCCTACCTTTCGGGCAGAAAATTCCAATACAGCCCGCCATGCCGCAGAGTTTTGGATGCTGGAGCCGGAGATTGCCTTTGCTGATTTGTCCGATGTGATGGCGCTGGCGGAGGATATGATGAAATATGTGATTCGGGCTGCTCTGGAACGGCTGCCGGAGGAAATGGCCTTTTTCAATCAGTATGTGGATAAAGGGCTGCTGGAGCGGTTGCAGCACATTTTGTCCTCTGATTTTGGCCGTGTTACTTATACGGAAGCCATTGCTATTTTGCAGCAGGCGGATGTGGCGTTTGCCTATCCGGTTTCCTGGGGCATTGATTTGCAGACTGAGCATGAACGCTACCTGACGGAGCAGTATTTTAAAAAGCCTGTTTTTGTCACCGATTATCCCAAAGATATTAAGGCGTTTTATATGCGGCTGAATGATGACGGCAGGACCGTTGCGGCGATGGATTTGTTGGTGCCCGGTATTGGCGAGATCATCGGCGGCAGCCAGAGGGAAGAACGGCTGGATTTGTTGGAGCAGCGGATGGAAGAATTGCAGTTAAACAAAGAAGATTACTGGTGGTATCTGGATCTGCGTCGGTATGGCGGCACACGGCATGCGGGGTTTGGTCTGGGTTTTGAACGATTATTGATGTATTTGAGTGGCATCAGCAATATTCGCGATGTGATTGCCTTTCCGCGGGTGGCGCATAGTGCAGAGTTTTAATAAAAATAGATGTCAGGGGTATCCTGAAGTATCGTATTGGATAGATGAAGTGGAGGGATTGTTATGGCAAAAGAACCAAGTTTTGACATTGTATCAGAAGTGAATATGCAGGAAGTAAGCAATGCGGTGCAGCAAACGGTAAAGGAGATTACCCAGCGTTTTGATTTTAAGGGAACCAAAAGTGTTGTGGAAATTGAAAATGGCAGTGCGGTAAAAATTGTTACGGAAGATGATACCAGAATGCGCAACATTGTAGATATTTTGCAGGGAAAGTTTATCAAACGGGGCGTATCCATTAAGAATCTGGAATATGGTAAGGTAGAGCCTGCTGCCGGCGGTATGGTGCGCCAGAATATCCGCATCAAACAAGGCATTGAGGCAGATGTGGCCAAAAAGATTACAAAAGATATCAAAGACATGAAGATAAAGGTGCAGACTCAGTTACAGGATGATCAGATCCGTGTCAGCGGGAAAAAAATTGATGATTTGCAGGCAGTGATTGCCTGTTTGAAGGGCAAGGACTATGGAATAGAGCTGCAGTTCAGCAATTTCCGGTCTTAAAGAGCGATAGGGAGGCGAGACAATGCAGCTGAACGGAAGACAGCAACGGATTGTAGAAATTGTGAAGGAATGCGGCCCGATTACAGGGGAACGGGTGGCATCAAAATTGCATCTTACGCGGGCTTCTTTGCGGCCTGATTTAGCGTTTTTGACACAAATCGGTCTGTTGGAAGCCAGACCGAGGGTGGGCTATTATTATAAAGGGGATCAGAATCCTTTTAGTGTTTATGAAAAGATGAAAGAGCTGAAGGTTGGCGATTATCAGTCTGCTCCGGTTATGGTGGATGAAGCTACATCGGTGTATGATGCCATTGTCAGTATGTTTGTAAATGATGTGGGGACTATTTTTGTGGTGAATGATGCGCAGGAATTGGAGGGCATCAGCTCCCGCAAGGATATGCTGAAGATTGCCATCGGCAAGGCGGACATCAATCAGCTGCCCGTCGGTGTGATTATGACTCGTATGCCCAATATTGTGGTGGCTTATGAGGAAGAAAGTCTGTGGGATGTAGCCAAACGGATGATAGAGCATCAAATTGATGGTATGCCGGTTGTGCAAAAAGGGAAGAATGGTCGGCTGAAAGTGGTGGGCCGTGTAACAAAAACCAATATTACAAAAGCGTTCGTTCATCTGGGCGCAGATGAATAGAATGTTGAACTGAACTTTGTGTGGACTCTTTTATAGAAGTTTTCTATGAGAGTCCATTTTTTGTGCGTTTTTTGGCAAAGGGTAGGCCAGCCTTGTATGCGCAAGTCAGGGAGATGTTTTGTTGTCATTGTCGATATTGAAGCGGACAAATGCGCAGTCTGTCTAGCCGAACTGGACGCAGTCCAAA
>USPE01000357.1 GCA_900556545.1 uncultured Peptococcaceae bacterium
GAGTAAGGCCAAGGTTTATATGGAAAAGGAAACCGGCGTGACCTTTGCCGGGCTGTTTCGTCGCGGTGACAGTCGGCGCAAGCTGATTACGGTGTTCTTGGCTTTGCTGGAGCTGTGCCGTTTGGGTGAGGTTACGTTTCAGCAGCAGGATAATTTTGGGCCGCTTTGGCTGTTTCCCGGATCCCAGTTAGATGAGGTGACATTGTGCAACAATATGTAGAAAAAATCAGAGCCACCATAGAGAGTCTGCTGTTTATCACCAATGAGCCGCTGACACCGGCGCAGCTGGCAGAACTGGCAGAGATGGAAGAAACCGATGTGCAGGATGTGCTGAGCTGGCTGATAGAGGATTACAGCGATGCTTCCAAAGGGATTGGTGTGATCAAGCTGGGAGATGGCTATATTATGGCCATCAAGCAGGCTTATCTGCCTTATGTGGAAAAATTGTATCGGCCGCAAATGAATAATCTGTCCATGGCGGCATTGGAGACGCTGGCTATTGTAGCTTATAAGCAGCCGGTGACCAGAGGGGAGATCGAGCTGATTCGCGGTGTCAAAGCGGATAAAATCATCCAGAACCTGATCGGCAAGGAATTGATTGAAGAACAGGGGCGAAAGGATGCGCCGGGCCGACCGATTTTGTATGGAACCACCAGGAGATTTCTGCAATATTTTAATATTGAAAGCCTGGCGGAGCTGCCCACCAATGCATTGCTGAATTTGAATCCGGACGAGGCGGAATCTTTGGTGGCTGAGGAATTGGAATTGCTGGAATTGTCCCGAACAGATGCAGCAGCAGAACAATAATCTTTGTATTGTATTTTTTTGCTGTTGCCAGTATAATAGAATGGCATAATTTGCATATAATGAATAGTAGAATTTACAGGAACATCCTGTTATGATAGCAGCAGATTTGAGAATTCGGGGGGAAATTGTATGTGCGGGATTGTAGGATATATTGGTAAGAAAAATGCAGTGGATATTCTGATCGACGGATTAAAAAAATTGGAGTATCGGGGCTATGATTCGTCAGGGATTGCCATTGTGGATGGCACCCAACTGATTGTGAAAAAAGCGGAAGGCAAGCTGCAAAACTTACAAAACAAAATTGAGGGCTTGTCGCTGTACAGCAACATGGGCATCGGTCATACCCGCTGGGCAACCCATGGCCGTCCGTCGGATGCCAACGCTCATCCGCATACCAGTCAGAACGGCCGGTTTGCAGTGGTGCATAATGGAATTGTAGAAAATTATTTAACATTAAAAGAAACTTATCTGGCCGGAGAAACGTTTACGTCAGAAACCGATACCGAGGTGGTAGCCCACCTGCTGGAAAAATTCTACAATGGTAATTTTGAGCAGACTGTGGTTCGGGTGCTGGATGTGCTGGAAGGGGCTTATGCGCTGGTTATGGTGTGCGCCGATGAGCCGGATAAAATTATTGCCTGCCGGAAGGACAGTCCTATGGTGTTGGGCGTAGGTGATGAAGAAAGTTTTGTGGCGTCGGATGTGCCGGCTTTGTTGGCCTACACCCGCAAATGTATGTATATCGAAAAAGGCGAGCTGTGTGTGCTGACCAAAGAAGGCATTACTATCAAAAATCATGATTTGCAGCCCATTGAAAAAGAAGTGCACACCATTGAGTGGGATGCGGAAGCGGCAGAAAAAGACGGCTTTGAACATTTTATGCTGAAAGAGATTTTTGAGCAGCCGGAGGTCTTTAAAAAGACACTGGCAGGTCGTGTGCAGCAGGGCAAGGTGCAGTTTGATGAGTTTACACTGACAAAAGAACAGATCAGCTGCTGGAAAAAAATCTATATTGTTGCCTGCGGCACTGCCTATCATGCAGGGTTGGTGGGCAAGCAGGTGATTGAAAAACTGGTGCGGATTCCGGTAGAAGTGGAAATTGCTTCTGAGTTTCGCTACAGAGATCCCATGCTGGACGAAGATACACTGGTGATTGTTATCAGCCAGTCGGGAGAAACGGCGGATACAGTGGCAGCCCTGCGGGAAGCCAAGCTGAAAGGCTGTAAAGTGCTGGCCATTACCAATGTGGTAGGCAGCGCCATTGCCAGAGAAGCTGATTATGTTATTTATATTTGGGCCGGTCCGGAAATTTCAGTGGCGTCTACCAAAGCCTATACCACTATGCTGATTGCTGAGTATTTGCTGGGCGTTTATCTGGCGCAGCAAAAAGGCGTGGGAGAAGAAGCTGTGCTGACAGCTATTTTGGATGGATTGCAGCAGCTGCCTGATTTGGC
>USPE01000358.1 GCA_900556545.1 uncultured Peptococcaceae bacterium
CGCTGTTAATCTTCCACCCACCCCCACCAACACATCTCCCAACCCTGCCACAATTTTCAGCACATCTTCTTTTGAAAGCAGCAGGGAAGACGGATTGCATGGGTTGGAGAATATCACCATATTCACATTTTTTTCTTTGGCAGCGACAATAAATGCATCAGCATCCAAAGACAAGTCGCTGTCTTTTTCAAACACTTCTACCTGCAGACCGGCCATCTCCCCATATACTCGATACATGGAAAAGTCCGGCTTTACTGTCATCAATGTATCACCGGCGGAAGCAAAGCAGGTTGTCAGCAAAAACAATAATTCATCGGAACCGTTTCCGGCCACAATCAAATCTGCCGGTACCTGAAAATATCTGCTAAAGCTCTGGCACAACTCCACCGCATACGGGTCAGGATAACGGTTAAATGCAATGCGGGATATCCCCACGCTGATTTCATGTCTGATTTCATCGGGCAGACTTAAAAAACTTTCATTGGCATCCAGCCGCACTTTATAATCTCCAGATATGGGCTGGTATGCTTCCAGCTTTTTTAATTTTTCCGGTAATTGATAGGTCATGATTCTGTAAACCTCACTTTAATTGAATTGGCATGAGCCGTTAATTGCTCCCGCTCTGCAATGCAGACAATATCGTCATGGGCAGCACGCAGGGCTTCTTCTGTATAATAGATATAGCTGGATTTTTTAATAAAGCTGTCTACCCCCAATGGCGAAAAGAACCGCGCAGTGCCGCTGGTGGGCAGCACATGGTTAGGCCCGGCATAATAAACTCCCAATGGTTCCGGCGCATACTTGCCTAAAAAGACCGAACCGGCATTATCCAACCGTCCCAGATAGGACATTGGATTTTCCATCATCACTTCCAAATGCTCCGGCGCCAGTTCATTGGCCAAATCAACCATCTCATCCACAGTGCGGCAGACAATCACAGCGCCATAATTCTGCAATGCCTGTGCAATGATCTCTTTACGGGACAATGCCGCCATCTGCTTTTCCAATTCTGCCAGCGTAGCTTCCCCAATCTGCCGTTCCGTAGTCAATAAAATGGCAGAAGCCAATACATCATGCTCAGCCTGGCTCATCAAATCAGCGGCCAAAAATTTGGGATCAGCTGTCCCATCTGCCATCACCAAAATCTCACTGGGCCCTGCAATCATATCAATATCAACCACGCCATATAAAATCCGTTTGGCAGTAGCTACATAAATATTGCCCGGCCCCACAATTTTATCCACTTTGGGGACAGTTTTAGTACCATAAGCCAATGCGCCCACAGCCTGCGCCCCACCCATCAAGAATATGCGATCCACACCGGCCAGAGCCGCTGCCACCAAAATATCCGGATTGGCAGTACCGTCTTTTAACGGCGGTGTCACCATAATAACTTCCTCCACACCGGCAATCTTAGCCGGAATGGCATTCATCAGCACCGAAGAAGGATAAGCGGCAGTACCGCCGGGCACATAAAGTCCCACCCGTTTTAAACCGCGGATCCGCTGCCCCATCATCACACCATTGGGCTGCGCATCAATAAAACTCTGCTGTTTTTGGCGGCTGTGAAACGTCCGAATATTTTCCATAGCATTGCGCAGCGCCTGCACAAATCGAGGGTCCGCTCCGGCAACTGCTGCGTCCATCTGCTCCCTGCTCACTTCGGCCTGTTCCGGACAGTGCCCGTCAAATTTTAAGGTATAAGCCTTTACCGCAGCATCTCCATCTGCTTTTACCTGTTCTAAAATTTCTGTGACTGCAGCTGTTACCTTTTTATCCGTTTCACCGCTGCGCTGCCGTAGATTCTTTAACAGCTCCCGTTCAGCTGTGCCATCGGCCATTGTAATTTCTATCATTGCGCCGCTGCCTCCTTCTGCGCTTCTTTTTCCTTGCGCCGTTCTTTCTGCTCCTGTACAAAGGATTCAATCTGGGTAATTACCTCATTAATTTCCGTTTTTCTCAACTTCATACTGGCGATATTTACAATCAATCGTGCGCTGACCTGACAAATTTCTTCCGCCACCACCAGCCCATTTTCCCGCAAGGTGGTTCCCGTTTCTACAATATCGACAATCGCGTCAGATAAACCTAAAATTGGCGCCAGCTCCACAGAACCTTCAATTTTTACAATATCCACATCCATATTTTTCTTTTCAAAATAGCTGCGGGCTACATTAACATATTTACTGGCAATACAGCGGGTGTGATATCCTTCATAAAAATTGCCCCCCGCCGGCAAAGCCAGCGCAAACTTGC
>USPE01000359.1 GCA_900556545.1 uncultured Peptococcaceae bacterium
TTTTTTCCTGACTTTCTTCTTCTCTTGTTTCTGTTAATGCCATTCGCAAAGCAATTCTGGCAATCTTTTTACTTCCATAGGCCATAAACTCACCCCATTATTGGATATTATCACTCTTATTTTAATGCAGAATCTTCATTTGCGCAAGCAATCCCCGCCAAATATCCGGTAGAAAAAGCTGCCTGCAAATTAAATCCGCCGGTTAATCCATCAATATCCAAAATTTCACCAGTAAAATATATATTTTTTACCAGCTTACTTTCCATCGTTTTGGGAGACACTTCTTTTACACTGACACCACCGGCAGTGACAATGGCTTCTTCCAACGGCCGTGCCTTTACGATTGTGAACCGGAAATCTTTCAGCAAATCAACCATACGAGCACGTTCTTCTTTTGTAATCTGATGCATTGCTTTTTCCGGCGAAATGGCACAGCGCTGAATAAAAACAGGAATCAGCTTAGATGGCATCAACCCATGCAAACTGTTCTTCAACTGTTTATTGTGCTGCTCATCAATTTCACGCAACAACCGTGCATCTAATTTTTCCCGTGTTAATGCAGGTTTAAAATCAATACTGCCTTGCAGCGGCTGTTTTTGCTTCTGCCAATAATCTACCGCTTTATAGCTGGCAGATAACACAATAGGACCCGATATGCCAAAATGAGTAAACAGCATCTCGCCAAATTGCTGCTCCAATCGTTTTCCTTCCATTGTTTCTATGGTAAACGATACATTTTTTAAGCTTAATCCCTGCAAGGACTTCACATACCCTTCTGCACATTCCAATGGAATCAACGACGGCCGCAGATTTACAATGGTATGACCTGCCTTGCGGGCAAAATGATACCCATCGCCGGTGGAACCGGTGCCCGGATAAGATGCACCGCCAGTCGCTACAATTACGCTGTCGGCTCTCAGTTTCTGACCATTGGGCAGCAATACACCCACCGCTTTGCCATCTTCCAGCAGTAACTCTTTTACCGGCGCATTCAGCCACAAATCTACCCCCGCCTGCTGCAATGTCCGCCGCATTGCATTGACAATATCTTTAGACTGGTCTGATACAGGAAATACCCGCTCCCCTCGTTCTACTTTTAAAGGAACGCCCGCTTCTTCAAAAAAGTATTTTACCTGCTGGTTGGAAAAACTATTTAAAGCTGTATACAAAAATTTTCCATTATGTATAAAACTCCGCACGATTTCTTCTAAGTCCTTATCGGTCGTTACATTACAGCGGCCTTTACCGGAAATCAGCATTTTTTTGCCCGGACGATCATTTTTTTCCAGCAAGGTTACCTCTGCCCCATTTTCCGCCGCTGTCAATGCCGCCATCATACCGCTGGCCCCGGCGCCAATTACAATCACACGTTTCGCCATGCTCATTTTCTCCTTATTGTGCTTATTCTCTAAATCCATATTCCTAACAAAAATTCAAAAAAATTTTTTTAACAAAACAGTATAAAAATTTACTTTCGTCAAATACTATAGCCATTGAATCAAAGGAGGTCAAGATATGTTTTCTCGAAAAAAGAAATTTTTTGTTTTATCCATTGCGTTACTGTTTGTATCCTGCCTGATTTTTACCGGCTGCGGCAACAGCAATACACAGCAGACACCGCCAGCCAATAACAATCAGACTGATACACAAAACAACAAAGACACTAACAATACCAACAACACAGACAATGTTACCAACAACACCGATAACAACGTGGCAGAGAACACCAAAGGCAATTCTGATTTATCGGCCCGCGCCGAAAAAATTGCTGACGCCGTCGTAAACGATGTGGCACAAGTGAAAGACGCACGCACTGTTATTTCTGAAAAAATTGCCTACGTCTCTGTCGCTATCGAAAAAACAGCTGATACAGCTGAATCCGCTGCACTAAAAGACGAAATCACTCAAGTCGTAAAGAAAACCGACACAGAAATCGAAACAGTTTACGTGATGGAAGATCCAAATACCTTTACTCGTATGAAAGAAATTGGCGAAGACATCGCTAACGGCAAACCAATTTCCGGCTTTGTCGAAGAACTGGAAAACTTATTTGTTCGTGTTACACCCAGTGCACAATAACCAACTCATTGCAACAGCAGATGAAATTTAGCATCTGCTGTTTTTTTAATGCTTATAGTATGAAAGATTGTGCGGTCGGCTGTCCGATCTCTTGTTCAAATAAGTGGTCGGCTGTCCTACCTTTGCCTATCCTTCAGTTTACCCGACCAGAAAAGCGTCGGGCATCGGACATTTT
>USPE01000360.1 GCA_900556545.1 uncultured Peptococcaceae bacterium
ATTTCTTCACTCTCATCCAGATTTTTCAGCACGCCCCGTTTTTTCAGTGTTTTGGCTGCAATGGTCCCCATATCCATCATGGTGATTGGACGGGTTTTCGCCCGTTCCCCGTACACTTCTTCACGGGCAGCCAGATATTCTTCATAGCTTTCTTTTACCAATGGATCATCTAAACTGATATCGGTAATCTGGGTCATAAAGGTGGTATGACGGCAATGGTCAGACCAATAGGTATCAATCATTTTTAATTCGGTGATGGTTGGGTTCCGTTTTTCTTCATCACGGAAATAGCCCTGCATATAACGCAGATCGCCCAAATCCATAGCCAGACCGTACTGCTGACGCAATGCATTCAGTTCATCATCATTAGCGGTCATGAAACCTTCCAGCTGAAACACTGCTTCCGGCTCTTCGATTTCATCTTGCAGCGTTGCCTGCTTTTCCAGAGCCGCTTCTCTGTTTTCCACCGGATTGATCAGATAATTTTTCATTTTCTGTAAATCAGCTTCACTGATTTCACCCAAAAACGCATATACTTTTGCTGCGCGAACCACAGGCCGTTCTTTGGTAATAATCTGTACACACTGGGCAGCAGAATCTGCTCGCTGATCGTATTGCCCCGGTAAGGCTTCTACTGCAAAAATTGTATGGGTTTCTGCAATTTCCGGCAGCGCTTCTAAATATAAGGTATCGCACTGCGGTTCAGAAAGAATCAAGCGGCCTGCTACATCGCAATCTTTTTCATCCAGCCCTTCAATATCATAACGGTTGAAAATACGCAGACCTTCTAAACCTGCAATATGCAGATAACCCTGTAATGTGGATAACAGACCCTGTGCCTCGATATCAAAGCCAGGCCGTTTTTCTGCAAAAAAACGATAAATAGTAGTCACTGATAAATCCTCCTATAGAAACGCTTTTTTCCCAATATCGGTACGATACTGCATATTTTCAAACTTCACTTCTTTTACACCCTTGTAAGCGTTGGCAATGGCTTCGGCAATGTCTTTGCCCAGTGCGCTGATGCCAAGTACACGGCCACCGTTGGTAACGATGCTGCCGTTATCCTCTTTGGTGCCGGCATGGAATACAATCGCGCCAGTTGCGGCAGCCTCTTTCAGGCCAGTGATGACACGGCCTTTATCAGAAGTTTCCGGGTAGCCGCCGGAAGCGATTACTACGCAGACAGCAGCTTCTTCGTGCCATTCAATATTCATTTCATCCAGCCGGCCATCAATGATTGCCAGGAAAATATCAACTAAGTCCGATTTTAACCGCGGCAGTACCGCCTGAGTTTCCGGGTCACCAAAACGAGCGTTGAACTCCAGCACCTTTGGGCCGTCAGCTGTCAGCATTAAGCCAGCATACAAAATGCCGGAGAAGGAACGCCCTTCTGCTTCCATGGCCTTTACGGTAGCTTCCAGTACCTGCGGCACAACGATTTTATGAATATCAGCAGTGTAAACAGGCGCCGGAGAATAAGCCCCCATACCACCGGTGTTCAGGCCTTTGTCGCCATCCCAGATCCGTTTGTGGTCCTGAGAGGAAACCATCGGTACCACTGTTCTTCCATCGGTGAACGCCAGCATGCTGACTTCCTGACCAGTTAAAAATTCTTCCACCACTACACGGCTGCCAGCGCTGCCGAATTTGTTATCCACTAAAATATCGGCGATGGCTTCTTCCGCTTCTGCTTTTGTTTCGCAAATCAGTACGCCTTTTCCGGCAGCCAAACCATCTGCTTTTACAACACAAGGCAGACCAACGGTATCTAAAAATGCTTTTGCTTCTGCAGCATCGGTGAATGCACCGTATTTTGCAGTTGGAATGTTATATTTGGCCATTAAATCTTTGGCAAATGTTTTGCTGCCTTCAATTTCAGCAGCTTTGCCACTTGGCCCAAAGATTTTCAAACCCTGTTCCTGAAATTTATCTACAATTCCCATGGTCAGTGGTACTTCTGGACCAACTACAGTCAGATCAATCTGATTCTGCTGGGCAAATGCCAGCAAACCATCCAGGTCATCCGCTTTAATAGCTACACATTCAGCCTGTTGCGCAATACCGGCATTGCCTGGTGCGCAGTAAATTTTGTCCACTTTTGGACTCTGACTGATTTTCCATACCAGGGCATGCTCTCTGCCGCCGCTGCCAACAATCAATACTTTCATCTTTGTATGCTCCTTTATCATTCGGAGATCACTGTCCGGTGATCCACTACCTTTACTTTTCCGTTTGCAATCAGATCAA
>USPE01000361.1 GCA_900556545.1 uncultured Peptococcaceae bacterium
CGCTGTGTGAACGGTTCCCTAATCGTTAGATTTTTTGCCTAACTCTTAAGAGACTTCACAGATTGCGCTATCTTTTTATTTGATATCACATACACGCTATACATGGTGATAAAAAACGCTCCTGGCACCATGGTTATATAAACTGCAATATCAATTTTATTTTAAATTTTGATTGGACTTTAAGGTAAAGCTTACAAATACACACAAAAATAAGATTAAAGAAGAATATAAAAATACATCATCAATGGCATACATTTGTGCTGATAGATTGTCCACTGTCTGACTGTGGAAAGCAACTCTCATATTTAATACCATGGTGAAAACACTCAAGGACAAGCTGGTTGACATCATTTTAAACCAGTTTATCAAAGAAGAACCATGTCCGGATAATTCGCGATCAATGGAACTCATACCATAATCTGTGATCGGCATGGCGGACAATCCGATTCCCAGATAACGAACGCAGAGCCACCCCACCACAAAAAGCATAGTAGACTGCAAGGTTGTCATGCTTAACATAAAGCTTCCCACTGCCAGAAACAGCATGGCAAATAAAATAATCCATTTACTGTCAACCCTACTGTAAAGCCATTGGGCAATGGGCCCTCCGGCAATGGAGAATATAGCCGGAATCAGTAAAATCACACCGGAAAACATCGGCGTATATCCCAAAATATCTTGAAAATAGATAGCCAGTACAAAGGGCACCAAACACAAAGCCATGCTGAGACCGCTATTAATTAACAATGCGATACTGAAACTCTTTTCTTTTAACACCTGAAAATTCAACACCGGATGACTGCTGGCCAGACAACGGCGCACAAACAATCCAATCAAAACACTGCCGCCCAGCATCATAGCCCATACAGCCGGAGAGGTAATACCCCAGCTGCTGATCTGGTTAAAACTGAGCAGAAACAATACAGTACCGACAATCACATAAGCAAAGCCAAGATAATCCAAGGTTTCTTCACTGGCAGTCAATTCATAGGGCACCGCTTTATAAACAGCATAAGCAGTAAATAACGCAATGGGCACATTAATCCAAAATACCCAGTGCCAGCTGATATAAGTCAGCAGCACACCCGAAATAACAGGACCCACCGCCGGTCCCGTAGACATAGCCACGCTCTGCAAAGTTAAAAATACAGAGCGCTGTTTATAAGGAATAAACTGATAAATAATCATCATCGAACAAGGAACAATAAATGCTGCCAAAGCGCCCTGAATCAATCGAATGATGATCATCTGATAAATATCGGTACAAAAGCCGGATAACAGCGCTACTGCTGCAAATCCCAACATACTGAAGGCAAACAGATTACGACAGCTGAACTTATCTGCAAAATAACCGGCAGTTGGACTTAACACACCCATCATCAATGTGTAACTAATCATAATCCATTGCACCATGCCCAAATCGGTATCAAATACTTTTACAAACGTAGGAATGGCTACATTCATTGCCACCGAATTATACAATGACAAAAAACCACCCAATACAATAGCGGCAATCAATAGCTGTTGGTGTCCTTTCTTTTGCCGCACAAGTTCTTCCTCCATGGCTGCTGCCTCCTCAATTTCCACCATTTGATAAATGAAGCCCCAGACGCTGCCCCACTTTTTTCAGTTCATCATCGTTCAGATAACGATATTCTCCCAGGTTCACGCCTTTCAAGGTAAGGGTGCCTACCGAAATTCGTTTCAATTCCAAAACAGGATTCTTAACTGCTTTAAACATACGGCGTACCTGACGATTTTTTCCTTCATGAATGGAAATCTCCACCACCGTTTTATGATTTTCTTTTCGTAAGATTCTAACCTTGGCCGGCCCTGTCCTGCCATCTTCCAATTGCACGCCATTTTGCAGCATGTCCAAACGCTCTGGTGTCAGCACACCTTGTACTACCGCCACATAAGTTTTCATCATCTTAAATTTGGGATGAGTCATACGATAGGCAAATTCACCATCATTGGTCAATAACAATAACCCTTCCGTTTCGTAATCCAGCCGCCCTACAGGAAATACCCGATAAGGCACATCGGCAACCAAATCCAATACTGTTGGCCGATTGTGTGTATCTTTTGCTGTTGTGATGTACCCGGCAGGTTTATTCATCAACAAGTATACCAATTTTTCTTCCGGCTGTACCGGTTTACCGTCTACTGTCACCTGATCCTTGCCCGGAACAATCTTAGTTCCCAGCTCCCGGATTACTTTACCGTTAACAGC
>USPE01000362.1 GCA_900556545.1 uncultured Peptococcaceae bacterium
CTATGGTGGCTTTGACAATGGCCAGTCCCAGACCAAAGCTTTGCTGGTCTAAATGACGGCTTTCGTCGGTTTTGTAAAAACTAATGAATAAATTTTCTAGTTGCTCGTCGGTTAAAGGCGCGCAGGTGTTAGTAATGGCGATATGGCATATTCCATCAGGCCGGGTGTGTACTTGCAGCAAAATTTGTCCCCATTCCGGTGTATATTTGATTGCATTTTCCAATAAATTAATCAGAGCCTGCTCAATGCGCAGATAATCACCCTGTACAATATGATCGTTATCCTCGCAGTCCCAGTCAATTTGCAGTTGTTTTTGCTGAAGCAGCAGCTGGTTCTGGTGCAGGATTTCCCGCAGCAGTTCTTCGATTGGAAAATAGGATTGCTCCAGCTGCACGATACCGCTCTCTAATTTTGACAGCTGCAGCAGTTGGGTAACCAGATGGCTCATACGGTTGCTTTCGCCCAAAATGATATCATAATATTTTTGCTGCTCCTCCGGATCCAACTGCTGATTGCGCAGTGTTTCCGTATAGGCGCGAATCAAGGTCAGCGGTGTTTTAAAATCATGGGATACGTTGGCGATAAATTCTTTTCGCAGCTGATTGGTTTTGGTCTCGCGCTGCAAATCTTTTTCCAGCAGTTGTTGATTTAATTCCAACTGATAAATATAGTCCTGCAATTTCAGCGCCATAGCATTAATATTTTCACTGAGTATTTGCAGTTCATCTCTGGTGTGAATCTGACATTGCTGGCTGAAATTCATCTGGCTGATGCGTTGGGTGGCCTGGCTGATTTGTTCAATGGGACGGGTGATATGCCGCGCCACAAAATAACTCATAATGGCCATCAAGGCAAAAGCCAAAAGGGATAAATACAGATTATATTTGACTGCCAGACCGGCCGCCAAAGTGATGGGTTCCTGCGGGGTGCGCAGAAAAATATAGATGTTTTCATTTTCATGGGTCAGTTTCCCGTAGTAATCCAGCATGCTGGCTCCGGGGTGCTGCTGGTTTGCATTGGTGACCAGCAGCGGCAATGTGGCTGTCTGAAACACACCAAGATCGACAGCATCGTGAATCCATTGCTCCGGATTGTAGGGAAAGGGCGCAGCTTCATTGCGCTGATCCTTGTGTTGGGACTGCTTGTTTTCAATGGCAAAGGGTGTACCGCGCCGGGCATCATCCAACAGTTGATTTTCTCTGGAAAAATAATAGATACGGGCTTGTTGTCCTTGTTCCATGGTAAACAGCAGGATGGTTACATTATCTCGTTCTACCTCATAAAAGGTGTTCAGCAGAGAAGTGTTCATGGATAAATCACAGTCCTGCTCCAGCAGGGCCGCTGTAATATCCTGATAGGCAGCTTTTAAGTCGTTGGTTTTACTGTCAGTGTACAGCTTTTCCATCATGCTGTTGCCAAAGAACATGGTTGCAAAAATACTCAGCAGTAAAATACCGGCAAAGCTGAAAAAAATCTTTAGATGAATGGGCTGTTTTAAAAGTATTTGTTTCACAGCAGGCCCTCCATCACAGTTCCAGTTTATAGCCAAATTTGCGGATGGTTTGGATTCGTTTGCCAAAATCGCCGAGTTTGGAGCGGATACATTTGATGTGGGTGTCCACGGTACGGGTGTCGCCAAAATAATCCATGCCCCAAACAGCATCTAAGATTTGTTCCCGGCTGAGAGCGATGTTTTGGTTGTTGACCAGGTAGTAAAGCAGATCAAATTCTTTGGGTGTCAGAATCAGACGCTGTCCTGCATAACAAGCGGTGCGCTGCCGATAATTGATGGTCAGGCCGTCTATCACAACTTCGTTTTCCAGCAGCAGGTCGCAGCGTTTTAACAGTGATTTGATACGGGCGATGAGAATGTCAGGGCTGAACGGTTTGGCGATATATTCATCGGCACCGCATTGAAAGCCGTGCAGCTCATCAGATTCACCATCGCGGGCGGTTAAAATCAAAATAGGCACCTTGGACTGATTGCGCACCTGGTTGCATACTTCAAAGCCGTTTAATTTGGGCAGCATTAAGTCTAAAATTAACAGACAGAATTCATCTTCGGCAAATCGTTCCAGCGCTTCTTGTCCGTCAGCAGCTTCGACCACAGTAAAATTTTCTCTGCGTAAATAGGAAGCAACAATTCTCCGCAGGTTTTCTTCGTCTTCAACCAGTAAAATTTTATTCATAAAAGACACTCCTCTTACATTATTTTTCAGATCGT
>USPE01000363.1 GCA_900556545.1 uncultured Peptococcaceae bacterium
ATCGGAAGCGCGGCCTTAGCTACATCAAACAGCTTTAACTTGGATATACCGCAAGCCACAAACAGGTTTACACCTACCGGAGGCGTAATGAAACCGATCGCTAAGTTTAATACCATAATCACACCAAAATGCAGCGGATCTACGCCCAACTGGGTAATAATCGGCAGCAACAGCGGAACCAGAATAATGATGGCAGCCAGTGCTTCCATAAAAGTACCCACAATCAACAGCAGAACGTTGATTAAAATCAGAACCAAAATCTTATTGGTTGTTAAGCTCAAAATAAATTCGGCAACCATGGTTGGGATTCGTTCAATGGACATGATACTGCCGAAAATCTGCGCCATAGCCATCAGCACAATAATCATGGACGAAGTGCAGGCAGAACTGATCAAGCAAGGAATCAGGTTTTCCTTGGTCAACTCTTTATGCACAAAGATACCGATAAACAGTCCATAGAAAGAAGCAACTGCGGCAGCTTCGGTCGGTGTCATAAAGCCGCCGTAAATACCGCCCAGAATAATAACCGGAACCAGCAGCGCCCACTTGGCATCCCAAACAGCCGTCATTTTTGTTTTGGCAGTACGCACACGGTTTTCACCGCGCCAGCCATGTTTTTTTGCTTCAAAATAACTATAAAAAATCAATACGGCAGCAACCAGCAATCCCGGTACAATACCGGCCATAAACAATTTCCCTACAGAAACGTTGGCTGAAATGGCATATACCACAAACGGATTACTTGGCGGAATCAATACACCAATGGCACCGGCACAGGCAACCACCGCAGTAGCAAATTTTTTGTCATAGCCGCGGTCAACCATAGCAGGAATACACAATGCGCCAATAGCCGCTACTGTAGCAGGGCCAGAACCGCTCATAGCCCCAAACAATACGCAGGTTACAACGGTAGCAATGGCCAAACCGCCAAAAGCATTGCCCAAAAATTCATCGCACATATGGAACAATCGGCGAGAAAGCCCGCCTTCACCCATAAAGTTCCCCGATGCAACAAAGAACGGAATCGCCATAATGGAGGCTTTATCAATGGCCGCAAAGGATACCTGCGCAGTGTAGGAAATATCAATCGGATTCGCTGCCCAAATAGTAAACATGGCGGCAATCCCTAAAGACATCGCGATTGGCACACCCAGCACCAGTAAAATTGCAAAATAACCAAACAGATATACCGCTGTGGCAATCGGCAATTTAAATATGAACGGCAGACAAAGCACCACTGCCAGCGCAATAGCCAGCAAGGTATCTACTGTTCCTGTTTCTTTCACCTGTTTTGCCAGGTCCTGTAAAGTACGGACTATACACAGACCAAAAGCAATTGGCAAAATCAGATATAAAATCCAGAAAGGAATTTTTAATACCGGTGTTGCAGAGGCAAAACCCATCAATTTTGATACATGAATAATACCTTCATAAGTGATTACGCCGGCCCAAATCAGCATGGCGGCATCTACGATAACCCAGCTCATATTTTGCAGCCGTTTCGGCAGCATGTCATACACAATATCTACACGAATTAAATCTCTTGTTTTGACGGCAACCGGCACAGCCAGATAAGAAATCCATACAAAAAGATAACGAGCCAATTCTTCCGGCGCCGCAGCCACCATAGTGCTGGCGCCAGGTGTAAATTTAGTAATAATATAACGATAGGCAACCTGCCAGGTGATCAGCAAAATCATACCCAGCAACCCGGTTACAAGAAAAATACTTTCAAAATTATCATTCAACCAGCGCAACGGATTTTTACCGCCGCTTTTTTTCCCTGCAAGTGCTTCTGTCATACAACTCACCTCTCTAAATAAGTACAAATACATGATGTTTAAGAATGATCTTGACAGTAACAGTAAAAACACTGTTATGTAGGACAGCTAAAATAACAAATCCTTTTTACGAATATAAAAATAACTCCATCCTGATTATGTGAAAAAGAAAGCAGAACTGCGGCTTTTAACAATTACGTTTTCCACGGCAGTTCTGCCTTATCATTCAAAATTTTCGTTGTTCAGCCTGCGGCAACATTATTCCTGTGTAGCTTTGATCATATCTACAACTTCCTGAGAAATAACAGATGGAACCAGTTTGTCATAAACACTGCTCATAGCATCTGCCCATTCAGCTTTCTGTTCAGGAGTCAGTTCAACAATTTCTACGCCATTTTCTTTAAAGCCTTCTTTTGCATCCAGTTCGTTCTGTGCAGTC
>USPE01000364.1 GCA_900556545.1 uncultured Peptococcaceae bacterium
GCTGGTGGAGGGCACTGCTTCGCTGGATAATTTTTTGGTGCAGGCGCGCAATTTGCAGACCGACAGAATGGGTGCTTATCATTATGCTGTGGAGGCGCTGCTGGACCGGTTGATGACATTTGAGCAGCGGCTGCATCGGCAGCCCCAGATTTTGGCGGTGCATGCCAGTAATCGGGCAACGTCTAATACATTGACGTTGTGGGGCAAGGTAAAGCAGCATCTGGAAGGCAGTTGCCGGGTTCAGGAAATTTCTTTGCAAAATGGCACTGTGGTGGATTGTAATGGTTGTCCGTATCAAACCTGCCGTCATTTTGGCGAAACTTGCAGTTGTTTTTACGGCGGTGTGATTGTGGAGGAGGTGTATCCTGCCATTTTAAATTGTGATGCGCTGGTGATTTTGTGTCCCAATTATAATGATGCGGTGAGCGCCAATTTGTCGGCTTTTATCAATCGGCTGACTGCGCTGTTCAGTCAGGTGCGGTTTTATGAAAAGGCGGTGTTTTGTCTGGTGGTTTCGGGATACAGCGGCGGTGATATTGTTGCCAAACAGATTTTGGGAGCATTGAATATGAATAAAAATTTTTTGCTGCCGTCTCGGTTTGCGCTGCTGGCCACTGCCAACGATCCTTTCAGTATCAACAAAATTGCTGATATTGACCAGCGGGCGCAGGTTTTTGCCCGGAATATGCTACGGCAGCTGAGAAAGGAGCATACCTGATGCCCACCATACATTTGATTGCGGCTGTTGCCAGCAATGGTGTGATTGGCGCAGCGCAGGGGATGCCCTGGCATATCCCGGAGGATTTGGGGCATTTTAAGCAGCTGACCATGGGGCACACTGTGATTATGGGCCGGCGTACCTATGAAAGCATCGGTCATGGATTGCCTGACCGGCAAAATATTGTGCTGTCCCAAACCATGACGCAATGCGCCGATGCGCAGCTGGCGGTTTCGTTAGAGCAGGCGCTGGCGCTGGCAGATGGGCCGGAAATTTATATTACCGGCGGCGGGCAGATTTATGCGCAGGCGCTGCCGTTGGCGCAGCAGCTGGATCTTACCTGGGTGGATCTGACGCCCCATGGCGATGTGTTTTTTCCGGAGGTAGACTGGTCTCAGTTTGAGGAAATCAGCAGGGAGCCTTGCCGGACTGCGGCCTGCCAGTTTGTAACCTATCGGAGAAAGTCGGCACTGTGAGTGAGCATGGCTGCTTTGAACATAAGAAAAATGAAAAAGAGAAAAATAAAAAAGAAAAACGAAAATAAGACAATAGATGGTATAACTGTGTGCATGATTTGCGCAGAGTATGCGCTTTATTGTAAGGGTTCCACACTGCATCAGGTGGAGCCTTTTTTATGTCTTATTTTTTATGTCTTATGATGAAGCAATCGGCATTGGCCGTCGTCAACGGTACTTGAGGAGGACAAAAAGGAATGAACGTTCATAATTAGCGGGTATTTTTTTAGAAATAAAACATCTTTTTATGTAAAAAGTAAGACAATGGTTTGACATGAAACATAAAAATAGCGTACAATATGAATAATATGTGAGATATAAGCTGATTATTTCAGCATGTTATGCTGTTTTTACTACACATAATCCATCATATATATTGGAGGTTGTAAGAGGGATGACAGAAATAAAACAGATTTTCCGTGAGCCGGAGCCATATTTGGAGCAGGAGCTGGAGGTTGTGGGCTGGGTCCGCAATATCCGTGCTTCCAAAAGCTTTGGTTTTATTGAATTGAATGATGGAAGTTTTTTTCAAAATCTGCAGGTTGTGTTTGAATCGGATTTGCCTAATTTTGAACAGGTGTGCCGTTTGGGCATCAGTACAGCGCTGCGGGTGAAAGGAATTCTGGTGGCTTCTCCCGGAGCAGGGCAGTCGGTTGAGTTAAAAGCAAAGGAAGTTGCCATAGAAGGCAGCTGCCCGTCGGATTATCCGCTGCAAAAAAAACGGCATAGTTTTGAGTATCTGCGCACCATCGCCCATCTGCGGCCGCGGACCAATACCTTTTCGGCGGTATTTCGTCTGCGCTCGGTGCTGGCTTACGCCATTCATCAATATTTTCAGGAAAAGGGATTTGTATACGTTCATACTCCTCTCATCACTGGCAGCGACTGCGAAGGCGCCGGAGAGATGTTCCAGGTGACGACACTGGACCTAGACAATCTGCCGAGGGCAGAGGATGGCAGGATAGACTACAGCAGCGATTTTTTC
>USPE01000365.1 GCA_900556545.1 uncultured Peptococcaceae bacterium
AAAAATTATTATACCATATGAATAATCAAGGAGCAAAGAAAATTGTTGCAGCCTGTCTGCCATCAGAGGTTCAGCATTTTTTATGCCTTTGCCAAAATAGAATAATCGGTCTGTCGGTAATGATGCCTCTCCGCCAATCGACAACTTTTTTATCATAACACCTGCTGGTATGCTATAATGCTTTTATCGAAAGGAGCGATACTGCCATGATTTTACATACCGGTCTGCGGACCGACATTCCCGCTTTTTATGCCCCATGGTTTGCCAACCGGCTGAAAGCTCAGTTTGTCTGCGTGCGAAATCCATACAATCCCGGCGCTGTCACTCAATACAGCCTGAATCCGCAAGTGGTAGATTTAATTGCCTTTTGCACTAAAAATCCGGCGCCCATGTTCCCATTTTTGGAATTATTGCAGCCCTACGGACAATATTGGTTTGTTACCATCACACCCTACGGCAAAGATATAGAACCCAATGTTCCGGCAAAAGAAACTGTCATAGAAAGCTTTCAGCGGCTTTCCGGCATTGTCGGTGCAAATGCCGTCGGCTGGCGCTATGATCCCATACTGCTGACAGGCCAATATACCGCCGACTGGCACATTGCTGTATTTGAAACGATGGCAGCGGCGCTTGCCGGCTACACCCACACCTGCGTTATCAGCTTTTTAGAGCTATACCAAAAGGTACGCCGTAATTTTCCGGAGGCAAAGACAGTGCCTGGGGCAGAGCGGCATAAAATCGGCCGGGAATTTGCCCGCCTGGGCAAACAATACGGACTGACTGTCAAAGCCTGCGCAGAAGGACAAGATCTGACCCCCTTGGGCGTGGATTGCAGCGGCTGCATGACAGCCCAAACCTATCAAACGGCTCTGCAATGCCAACTACAAATACCAAAACAAAAACCCGCCCGCCACCAATGCGCCTGCCTGCTGGGCAACGATATCGGCGCTTATGATACCTGCGCCCATCTCTGCCGCTATTGCTATGCCAACACCGATGCAGCCGCAGTACAACGAAACATGCGCCGCCATGATCCCAATTCACCATTTTTGACAGGCAGCTATCAGCCGGGCGATGTCATTCATCAGGCCAAGCAAAAGAGCTGGAAAATCCGACAATTGCAGCTGTTTCCATAAATCGCAGCCCAATGGACAATAAAAGCGTTTCTGCACAGATAACCATACAGCTGCCAACAAAAGCAGACACATCCTGTTTGCCCAACACACCCTACCATCAACAAAAAAACAGCGTACCTCTTGTTTGGAACAAAAGATACGCTGTTACCATATCATCATATCATGGGTATCAATAACATGATAGCAATTACTGTTCAAGCTGACGGGCAAGCTTGCGATAAAGGAAATATGTCAGAATGCCTATCAGAACCCCTTTCAGCAAATTAAAAGGTGCAACTGCAAATAAAATCAGACTTTTTAAATCCACAATGGCCGGATTGAGCACATTGCCCATCTGCACAAAAAACTCCAGCGGCTGACCAAATACTGTGGCATACACCGGCAGCAAAATAAAATAATTGATTACCGAGCCCAGCAGCACCATCATGCAAGTACCGGCAGCCATACCCAGCACCATCCCTTTCAGAGTGCGGTTTTTGCGGTAAACCCAGGCAGCAGGCACCACAAAGGAGCAGCCGATCAAAAAGTTGCCCAACTCGCCCACACCGCCTGTGATAGTGCCGTTTAATACAAAGTTCAGCAAAATTTTAATTCCCTCAATGGCAGCACCGGCCAAAGGCCCCATGGACAATGCGCCAATCATCACAGCCAACTCGCTGAAATCCAGCTTATAAAAGCTGGGTGCAAACCACAGTGGAAATGCAAACAGCATCAGCCCCCCGGCCACTGCCGCCAGCATGGCAACCTTGGTCAAGGTTTGAATTGACATTTTCTTTCTTGTGTGTTCCGATTTCATTACCACATTGTTTCTTTCGATCTGTTCCATAGCAGATCCCTCCCAAAGTATAGATTTTGCAGAGGGCTTCTTTTTTAACATTCAAAAAAATGCAAAACAAAAAGCCTCTGAAAACCTTCAGAGGCGGAATATCATTTGGTAAACAACAAAAGGAATTCCACAACGGCACCCTTTTGTTATCTGCATTATGATTCTTCTTCCATCCAGACTATACTGTCGGTATCGGAATTACACCGATTCAACCCCAAAAGGCTCGCGGACTGTCACCG
>USPE01000366.1 GCA_900556545.1 uncultured Peptococcaceae bacterium
AGCAGGCAGCACAGTCGCTGTTTCGGCAGACTATCAGATCAATGATACCATTGAGCATAAAAAGTGGGGACAGGGTGTGATCGTGGGGATATCCGGCAGCGGAGAAGAGTTATCCCTGCGGGTTATTTTTCCCGATATTGGCATGAAGGATTTGTTTGTTAAATATGCGCCCATTCACAAGGCGGAATCGGCGCAGTAAAAATCTGTGTGACAGGAAAGAACAGATAACACATAACATCCATAGAAAAACAGGTGAAAAACAGGAGGTGGTTGGTACTGTGGAGGAACAGAAAGCGGCAGTGCGTCTAACCCAATTAAAAGAGCAGATTGCGTATCATGACAAGCGCTATTATGTGTTGGATGCGCCGGAAATTTCCGATTATCAATATGACCAGCTGATGCGGGAGCTGTTAGAAATAGAAGCCCAATATCCGCAGCTGCTTACAGCGGATTCACCATCGCAGCGGGTGGGCGGCGCGCCATTGAAAGAGTTTGCCAGTTATACCCACCGCAACAGTCTGCTCAGCTTGATGAATGCGTACGGTACCGATGATTTAAGAGAGTTTCATCAAAGAGTCTGCAATGACTTGGGAAAAGATGAAATTGAATATGTGGTGGAGTATAAAATTGATGGATTGTCCATCGCATTGTATTATGAAAATGGCGTTTTGCAGACCGGCGCCACCCGCGGTGACGGGGTGACCGGTGAAAATGTAACGGCCAATGTGCGTACCATCAAAAATATTCCGCTGCGCTTGCAGAAGGAGCTGCCTGTATTAGAGGCCAGAGGGGAAGTGTATCTGCCCCGTGCTTCCTTTGAACGGTTGAATCAGCAGCGGGAAGAAGCAGGTGAAGGGCTGTTTGCTAATTGCCGCAATGCCGCCGCCGGATCTATCCGTCAGTTAGACCCTAAAATTGCAGCCCAGCGGGATTTAAGAGCCTTTATTTATACCATGATGTATGTGGAAGGGGCCGAGCCCCAGTCTCATACCCAGTGTATCGAGTTGCTGAAAGAAGCCGGATTCACTACTATGGAGCCGTTGGTCAGCAGTGATATTGAGGAAATCTGTGCTTACTGTGAGTATTGGGGTGAGCATCGTCATGATTTGCCCTTCGATATTGATGGTATGGTGGTGAAAATTAATTCGCTGGCCGATCAGCAGGTTTTGGGAAATCGGGCTAAAAATCCCCGCTGGGCCATTGCGTATAAGTTTCCGCCGGAACAGGGCCTTACCCGGGTAGAAGATATTGTGGTGCAGGTGGGCCGTACTGGTGCAGTGACACCGGTGGCCAATCTGACGCCTTTGTTTTTGGCAGGCAGTACCATCAGCAGGGCAACGCTGCACAATGAGGACTTTATTCGGGAAAAGGATATTCGCATCGGCGATTATGTGGTGATACAGAAGGCCGGCGAGGTGATTCCTGAGGTGGTGTCTGTGGTGACAGAACGGCGGAACGGCGGGGAACAGGAATTCCAGTTTCCCAAAGTGTGTCCGGCTTGCGGGGCGCCGGGCTGTTTAGGATGAAGCTGCTTATCATTGCAGCGATCCTATGACTTGTCCGGCGCAGGTGCGGGAAGGCATTATCCATTTTGCGTCCAGAGATGCCATGAATATTGAAGGATTGGGCCCTGCTGTAATCAATCAGCTGCTGCAGGCAGGATTGATTGCCAATGCTGCCGATTTGTATTATTTGCAGAAGGAACAGCTGGTGCAGTTGGAGCGCATGGGTGATAAATCGGCAGAAAATCTGCTAAACAGCCTGGAAAACAGCAAGCACCGCACGCTGGCGCAGATTATTTTTGCGCTGGGGATTCGTCTGGTGGGGCAAAATGTGGCCAAAGTGCTGGCTCGGCAGTTTCATTCGCTGGAAGCGTTACAACAGGCCAGCTATGATGAGCTGGTGGTGATTGACGAAGTTGGTCCTAAAATTGCTGAAAGTATTACTGATTATTTTCAGAAAGATCGACATGCCGCTTTTCTGCAAAAATTGGCGGAAGCCGGCGTACAGTTAAATGGAGCGCCTGCAGAGCAAAAGCAGGAAAAAGCAGCTTTTGCAGGGAAAACCTTTGTTATTACAGGCAGTGTGGAGCATTTTTCCAACCGTTCTGAGGCAAAGGAATTTATCGAAGCCCGCGGCGGTAAGGTGACCGGCTCTGTAACAAAGAAAACAGACTATTTGATTAATAACGATAAAACATC
>USPE01000367.1 GCA_900556545.1 uncultured Peptococcaceae bacterium
ACCCACCACCGCTGCTCCGGCCAGCAGCCGATGAAACCAACGATACGGCAGCAAACCCCACAAAAACGAATACAAAGACAAGCCCAGACATAACAGCACAATGGTTTGATAACCAATCAAGGCAAACTGAAAAATACAGGCCAGCAATAAAAATCCACCTGCCAGCCATAAGGTATATTTTTTACCTTTGGATAACTTCATCACACCGCCTCCCTCTCGCTTCTGCAGCCAATTAAATTGATTTCCTTACAATAAAATCAATTATAAAGCAAGTTTTTTCAAAATACAAGCAATTCCTCACCGCACTTCAAGCAAGCTCTAAAGGAAACAGCAACATGCCGCAAGTTTTTGAACCATCTGCTGGGAAACCCTATTCAAATTAGAGGCTCTATGCTAAAATAAAAGGAATCTATAGAAGAAACGGGGAATCATTTTGCAGGAAGTTGCGGATGCCATTTTACAACTCCGGCAAGGAATCGAGCAGGCTGATTTTGTTCTGGTGGGCGCCGGCGCCGGACTTTCTGCCGCTGCCGGTATTAGTTTTGCCGATGAACAAATATTTGCACAGCGATACCCATATTGGGCACAGCGCGGATTGCACAGTGAATATCAGATGATCAGCTTCAATCAATGGACAGAAGCGCAGCAATGGGCCTATATGGCCAGTCATATCAGCCGAGTGCGCTGGGAAATGCCGCCGCTGCCGTTATACTACAAGCTGGGCACTTTGCTGGAAGGGAAAGATTATTATATTCTGACCTCCAATGTAGACAGACAGTTTTTGCGCAGTGGATTTCCGGCTCGGCGTGTATTTGAGTATCAGGGCAGTTATGATCTGCTCTGCTGCAGCCAAGGCTGCACCGCCCAAGTGTGGCCCTTTTATCCTGTTATGAAACAAATGCTGGCCCACATTGGCGTTGACAATGCAGCCATACCGGATGAATTACTGCCCCGCTGTCCCCATTGCGGCGCGCCGTTGCGGCTGGCTTTTCGGGATTATCCCCAATATGCGCAGCAAAAGCAGCAGTATCAGCAATGGCTGCAGCAAACAGAGCAGGAACTATTGTGTATTCTTGAACTGGGAGTGGGGTTTAATTCTCCCGGGGTTATTCGGGTGCCCTTTGAACGCATCACCGAGGAACGGGAGCAGGTGCGTTTCTTCCGCATTACCGCCGACTATCCCGACAGCGAGGAAGAAATCGCCTATCCGGAGATTCCCCGCCCCATTGCCGACAAATCGGTGTCGCTCAATATGGATGCAGCCATAGTTATTGAACGGCTTTTACAACAAAAAAATGCAGCAAAGAAAGGACGTTGTTCACATGAAAGATAAGCTTATCAAAATTGGAGCTGTGCTGGCAGTTATCATTGGAATTTACCTCTATTTCAAACAGCGGGCTTACATTGGTTATTTTATTGCTGTGCTGGCAATCCCTTACGGTGTTTACGGCCTGTTTAAACCATACAAAAGCGCCGTGGAATATGCAAAAAAAGGATATGCCAATACCTATTCCCATCAGTTAGGCGTTTTGATTGTTTCCTTAGGCGTTTTGGGAATCTTCTTCAGTAATTTATATGAACGCTTTTTAGAAAACCCGCCATTTTTGCTGGCTTTACTGCTTTACATGGTGCTCTTTTTTATCACCTTATATATTCTCAACAAACGGTATATCAAAAAACCATAAGGAATCCCAACAGCTCCTCTCCGGCGCTGTTGGGATTTTTGATGAAAAAATTGCAATGATTTTTATTGTATATACAGGAGGTATTGATTATGAAAAAACATCTGAGGCTATTGGTGGCAGCAGCCGCTGTGCTGCTCATCAGTGCGCTGATTGTTTTATGTTTGCCATCAGCCCTTTATCATGAAGGAAACCGCATTGCAACCATAGAAGGCGTTATTGAAGACGGCATGATGCATACGGTGCTGATTGCAGACAGCGACGGTCAAATTTATCAGTTTGACAAAAGCAATGCAGAAATTACCACCGGTGAAAGCGGCATGCGCATTGGAAATCCAATTACCATCACTTATACAGGAGAGCTGGATCCCACGCAAACGGCGCAGCAGGTAACTGTGCTCTCTATTGTGGTAAAAGACACTGCCCAATGGGAACAATCTTTTGCGCAGCCACAGC
>USPE01000368.1 GCA_900556545.1 uncultured Peptococcaceae bacterium
TATCTCAGGAAATCCAGATTTTATTTTCGAATAGAACCTCCTGAATAGTTACAAAGAAACCATACAAAGACTATACGGAGGTGCTACTGTGGATATTTTCACAAAAGCAAAAGAATTAGCAGATGCCATTGCCGGCTCTGCAGAACTGGCTTCTTTAAAAGAAGCAGAAATGAAAATGATGATGGACAGCGAAGCAAGAGGTATTGTAGAAGAATACCAGGGTATCCAGATGGATGCTATGAACAAAGGCCTGAGCTTTGAAGATCTGTCCGAAGAAGAAAAGAAACATGTAGAAGAACTGGAAGCAAAAATGAATGAAAATGCTAACATCAGTGCATTTTTGGGTGCAAACCAGGCATTTGAACAGATTCTGCGTTCTGTAAACATGATCATCGGTGCTGCTATCAATGGCGGTAACCAGGGTGGCTGCAGCAGCTGTGGTTCCCACGGTGCTGACGGTAGCTGCAACTGCGGCGGTAGCTGCGGCAGCTGCTAAGAAAGAGAATTCAATCTATCTTTGCTAAAAAATGAAAAACAGCTTGTTCATTCTTTTTGAGGAATGGGCAAGCTGTTTTTTGCATGTTTGATTGTCACAACTGAAATCATACCTACTTCAATGAAGGTGCGTAGTCAAAGCCGGCAAACATGCCGAACTTGACTACTGGCTGTACTGCGTACAATGCATTAAAATCTTTTTTTGCTTGAGCCAGGGCGTCTTCCTCTGACATACCAGTTGCCAGATGGTTTTCTTTTTGCAGCTGCCGGAACTGTTTGGCAAATTCATCGGTGACATAGATTTTTTTGTATGCTTTGAACACTTTTTGCAAAACTAAAAACCGATAGCGGTCGAACTGGGCCATATATTCAATTTCGCCGCGATGTACGCTGATATCCCGATAATCCCTATCATCGGCGCTGATTTGCGCCCAGAGCTGTTCTGCATAGGCAATGGCTTCATCTTTTTCCATAAAATACAGGATGGTAGTTTCGTGATTGGTCATATCTCTGTCTTCCACGCTGTATAACGGTCTATCAGCCCATTGTTCTCCCAGATAAGACAATAATTCTTCAAAATTCATAGAAATCCCCCTCTTTTTTGGTTACTGTTTATATCTTACCCCGTTTGCCGTGATTTCTATCAAAATCAAAAGCTGGCTGTAAAAATAATTTGGTGTAGAAAAACAAGTTTTGCACAATTTGCAAAATACCTGTTTGTCGTTGTGATAGTTGGGCTGGACGGTGACGGCCTTACATGCTACAATAACAGGCAGGTGATTAAATATGACATTATTTGATGTAACAAAAAAAGAAACATTACAGAAAAATGCTCCGCTGGCGCAGCGCATGCGTCCGCAGACATTAGATGAAATTTTGGGACAATCCCATATTATCGGGCCGGGTAAACTGCTGCGCCGCGCCATTGAAACCGATAAGCTGTCGTCTTTGATTTTCTGGGGCAGCCCCGGCTGCGGCAAGACAACCATTGCTTCGGTCATTGCCAATGTGACCAATAAATTTTATGCCAGCCTGAATGCGGTCACCGATGGCGTGCAGGATTTGCGCAAGGTAACTGCTGCTGCCGAAGAAAACTTATCCCTGTATGGCAAGCAGACCATTCTGTTTATTGATGAGATTCATCGGTTTAACAAAGGACAGCAGGATGCATTGCTGCCTTGGGTGGAAAAAGGGTTGATTGTATTAATCGGTGCGACCACACAAAATCCGTATTTCAGCTTGAATCCGGCTTTGCTTTCCCGCTCTATGATATTTGAGCTGAAGCCGCTGCAAAAAGAAGACATTGCCTGCATTTTGGAACGCAGCTGCCGCGATGTAAAACGGGGGCTGGGGGCCTATAAGTTGGAAGTAACGCCGGAGGCAATAGCCCATTTGTGTAATTGCAGCCAGGGAGATGCCAGAATTGCTTTAAATGGCCTGGAGTTGGCAGTGTTGTCCAGCCGTCCTGATGAACAGGGTGTGCGGGTGATTGATTTGTCGGTGGTGGAAGAATCCATTCAGCGGCCCATGGTTGTGTATGACAATACTGGCGATGAGCATTACGATATTATTTCGGCTTTTATCAAAAGTATGCGCGGCTCTGATGCGGATGCCACCATTTA
>USPE01000369.1 GCA_900556545.1 uncultured Peptococcaceae bacterium
TTCCTCCATAATATGCACTTCTTTTGCGCCAGCCTGCATAGCGGCCTGCCGCACTGCCCGTTCTTCTACAGAGGTTGTCCCTGCCGGCACACAAATAATCACTTTTGGTTTTGAAAAAAGGCCGGTGGCATTCAATGCTTTGCCGAAAAAATATTTCAGCATACTGGAACACACATCAAAATCAGCAATAAAACCATCTTTTAACGGTTTTACAGCCACAATATTGCCAGGTGTACGGCCAATCATTTTTTTGGCCTCATCGCCGACCGCCAACACTCTTCCTGTATTTTTTTCAATGGCAACCACCGATGGTTCCCGAATCACAATTCCCTTTCCCTGCACATAAACCAAACTATTAGCTGTTCCCAAATCAATTGCAATTTCCTTCGACATAATATTGGACTCCTTTCTTTCCTGTTACCAATTAAAATATACTATTCTCAAGAAAGCTATAATACTTATCTTCTCCAATTATGATATGATCTATCACTTCAATTCCTACAATTTCGCCCACTGCTTTTAAACGGTGTGTTACCTGAATATCATACTCACTGGGCACACAATCGCCGCTGGGATGATTATGGGCCAGTATCATTGTAGAAGCGCTGCGCTTGATGGCCGGTTTAAATACTTCCCGCGGATGTACCAGCGAACTGCTCAGCGTTCCGATAGATATGGTTTCAATGCTGAGCACCGCTTTTTTCTGGTTTAACAGCATGACCTGAAAATGTTCCCTGTCCAAATAACGCATCTGCCCCTGCAGCAGCTCGGCTGCACCGGACGGGCTGTCAATTACAGGTCGGTAATCACAGCTGCTGTAGCAAATCCGCTTGCCCAATTCAATGGCAGCAGCAATGGTGGTGGCTTTGGCAGCCCCAATTCCTTTTTGCTCCATCAGCTCGTCCAAACTAAGCTCCCGCAAACCGGGCAACCCTTTGTGGCTCTGCAATAACCGCTCTGCCAAATCCAAGGCGCTGTATTCCTTACTTCCCGTTGCCAGCAAAATTGCCAGCAGCTCCTGGTCGCTTAACTGCTCAGCGCCCAGCATCTCCATCCGTTCCCGCGGACGGGCATACTCCGGATACTCTTTCATTCGGTAAACAATGTTTGTACTCATAAAGATTAATCCCCCAATTTCGCAGCCCTGCTGCTACTTTTTGCAAAGGCAATCCAACCACATTAAAATAGCATCCTTCTATTTTTTCTACCAATAGTGCTCCATATCCTTGTATTCCATATGCGCCAGCTTTATCCATGGATTCCCCTGTTTCCACATAAGCAATAATTTCCGCCATCGTTAAACTGCGAAACTTCACTTTTGTTGTTTCCACCGATACCCAGGGCTCTTTTTGCCCGGATGCATCCACAATCGCCACCGCAGTCATCACCTGATGCCAGTTGCCTGATAAACACTGTAAAATCTTGACTGCCGCTTCCCGACTTTCCGGTTTTCCCAGCAGAATATTCTGATGCACAACAACGGTATCTGCGCCCAAAACCAGTCCCGAATCATGCCGCTTAGCTACAGCAGTTGCTTTTTGCAGCGCAAACTGCCGCACCACAGCCTCAGGTGTCAATGATGGATTTATTTGTTCTGCCACATGACTGTCTTCTGCCACAAAAGATACTCCAATTTGCTGCAGCAATGCGCTGCGTCTTGGAGAAGTAGAAGCTAATCGTAATTGCATCACATAGCTCCGCCTTTCTATTATTTAATTCTACATTAGTTTATAATAACATTACAAAAGAGCGGAAACAAGCAGTATTCTATATTCTTATGCGAAAAAACAATAAAAAAAATTATCATAAAAAAATTTCTTTACTATCATATCATATCTTTACATAAATTGTAAATATCTAGTATGTTTTATGGGCATATAACCCATTCCATCCGTAGCTGCCTGCCACCCCATTTTTATATTCTCAACTATAGTATAACAATTATCCCAAATTTCTCAAATACCCTGAGCCCTTTTCATAAAAATCAATACTTCGTTTTGTTGTTAAACAAAAAAACAGGAAATCCTTTTCAAGAGTTCCTGCTTCACAGTGTAAAAATGCATATTTTTTATTGTAAGTCATCTTTTGTAATTGCGATGGAGGGATAATGGGTAA
>USPE01000370.1 GCA_900556545.1 uncultured Peptococcaceae bacterium
AGCCTTATGTGCGCAAGTCAGGGAGATGTTTTGTTGCCGTTGTCGACATTGAAGCGGACGGTTTGACCAGCTGTTCCAACCGTGGCGGACGTAGTCCGACTAAGGGGAACAGCGGTAAAACTGTCCGATGCCCGACGCTTGTCTGGTCGGGTAGGAGGGCAGGCAACAAACAATCTCCCGACATTTTTTCATCACCTATTTGTGTTAGCCGATTTGCGGCTAACATGGATGTTTCGTGTGAAACAATTACAAAATAAAAAAGCAGAGCGGCAATGATTTTTGCGCACTCTGCTCTCTATGTCCATGGTTATGGCTATATCTGTTTGTTATGCTTCGTCGTCACACACAACCTGATAACCTACTTTAGAAGCTACTTTTTTGATATTTTCGCAGCCGTCACTTTCCGGCAATACCAGGTCCGGCTTGTGCAGTTCTTTTTCATCTTCGTCGTCACATACAAGCTGCACGCCATATTTGGACACAGCTTCTTTCACATGGTCACAATTTTCTTTGTCGGCTTCACCTAAAATTCTAGCATCGATTTCCATAGAAATCTCCTCCTGTCTGCTACTTGTAGTAATCTTTCTTCACATCTATAGTTTACTACAAAATGCAGCCGATGAAGCATTAAAAATTCCTATACCCCCCATTATTTTACACCACGGCAAGGCACGGCGGAACGCATCAACAGCATCCAGCAGATTACGCTGACAATACCGGTAACACAAATCATAAAGCCCAGCCCAAACACAATATCAGCCCACATGGAAGCGCACATCATGCCCACGCTGCCCAAAATGGTAGCCACACCGTTAATCAAAGAAGATGCCGAGCCGGTATCGCCGCTCTGCTGGTCCAGCATAATGTTGGTGCCGAAGGGACGGGTAATGGTGCCGATTAAGGAGAACGGCGCAAAACCAATCCAGAACAGGAATGGAGATGCATGGCCTATCAGGACAATGGCTGCACCGCACACTGCATACAGCGCAAAGCAGATCATGGCAAATTTCTTTTTGTTAAAGCCGGTCATAAAGCGTACATATAAAATCGGCCCAACCATGGACAGGGCAGCGTTTGCTGCAAAGAAATAGCTGTATACCTGCTCGGATAATCCAAAGTACTCTACATAAATATAAGATGACATGGCAATGTAGCCCATAAAGGCCAGATTATACAGTGAGAAAATCAGGCATGGCACCAAAAAGCCCATATTTTTGCCAACGGTGACCAAACGGCCCAAAGAGCCCAATACGGTTCCTTCGTACCGTTCTTCGTCGGACAGGGTTTCCTGATACAGAAATGCCAACAGCAAGCAAACAGCGCCTACTGCTGTTAATACTACAAAGGAACCGCGCCAGTCGGTAAACTGCAGCAGCACAGCACCCAGCACAGGGGCAATCATAGGGGCTAATCCGGCTACTGACTGTACAATGGCCAAAATGGTCTCCCGCTGTTTGCCTTGAAAGCAATCTTTGATTAAGGCCATGGACACTGCTGTAATAGCCCCTGCGCCGATACCCTGCACAATGCGGGCGGCAATCATCATATATACGTGGGCGGAAGCTGCGCAAACTGCGCTGGCTGCCACATACAGAATCGTTCCCACAATCAGAACCTTTTTGCGGCCGTATTTATCGCTCATAGGTCCCCAAAATAAGGTACCCACTGCATAAAAGAAGAAAAAGCTGACTAAGGTTAGATTGGTCAGCGCGCTGGATACACCAAAGTATGTACTCATGGTTGGTAAGGCCGGTAAGTATAGGTCGGTAGAAAGAGGAATGAACATGTTCATTAAGGTGATAAACACGATCAGACCGTTTTTACCTAAAAATTTCTGTTTTTTGATATTTTCTTGCGCACTCATTTTTTATGGAAACTCCTCTCAAACAATTTATATACAGGTGCTGCCGTTTTGGCATTCCTGATTGTAACAGAATTAAAGAATAAATTTTGCAATTGTTTCACGTGAAACATCCATATTAACCAATTTTAGGCTAACCTGGCTTTAAAAGCAACTTGATTTTCCTGTTGACAAGGTTATTATATCTGCACATGATTTTGTAAACAAGTACGATATTTTATGATACCACTGTCAAAGGAGATACCGCTAT
>USPE01000371.1 GCA_900556545.1 uncultured Peptococcaceae bacterium
CCCGAGAATGCCATAATGCCCACAATCACAAAAAAGATGATCACATAAAGCAGTATTCCCTGCCACTGTTTTTTCAAATTATTACCTCCTACCGGTATTATTATCTGCCTTTGGCAGTATATAATTTCCCTAGATTAAACTAGATTATTGTAACATATTTATGTTTTATGTGCAACTTAAATAGATGACAAACTTTTTATATGGCAAATATTCCTCATATATGTTAGAATAGGCAGCGAAAGGAGTATGTTTTTTATGAAAAAAATAGTTTTTCTCTTTGCGGCAGCCCTCATGGCTGTTTCGGGATGTACCACAAACGCCTCCGCCGTGGATAAAACGGAAACCGTGCAGGAGCCTGTGGACAAAGCCCAGGAAATTCTGGATTCCATGACCCTTGAAGAAAAGGTTGGCCAGATGTTCTTGGTGCGCTGCCCGAAGGAGCAAGCTGCAGAAAAAGCAGCCCAATACCATCTGGGCGGATATATTTTGTTTGGCAGAGATTTTGCGGATAAAAGCCAAAAAGAAGTGGCGCAAAACATTAGCAGCTATCAGCAGGCGGCAACCATTCCTTTACTGATTGGCGTAGATGAAGAAGGCGGCACAGTCAATCGCATCAGCAGCAATCCCACCTTTCGGGCAGAGCCGTTTCCATCACCACAAGCGTTGTATGAAAAGGGCGGCTGGGATGCAATCCGGCAGGATACCATGGAAAAATGCAGTTTACTGCACAGTTTGGGGATTCAGCTGAATTTTGCTCCTGTCTGTGATGTTGCCACCAATCCTGACAGCTATATGTACCCTCGCACCTTTGGGCAGGACAGCGCGCAAACTGCCCGCTATATAGAAACGGTGGTGCAGATTATGCAGGAACAGCGTATTGGTTCGGTGCTGAAACATTTTCCAGGCTATGGCGATTGCGCCGATACTCACACCGGCATTGCCTACGATGATCGCTCTTATCAATCGCTGCAGTCCTCCGACTTTGTGCCGTTTCAGGCTGGCATTGACGCCGGCGCGCCTATTGTGCTAGTATCACATAATATTGTGAGCAGCATTGACGCCCAGTATCCTGCCTCTTTATCACCGGCAGTGCATGATGTGTTACGCAACGAATTGGGTTTCTCCGGCGTTATTATCACCGATGATCTGTATATGGAAGGGGTACGGCAATTTGCCGATGACACACAGACTGCTGTGCTGGCCGTTTTAGCTGGCAATGATCTGCTTTGCTGCACAGATTTTGAAGTACAAATCCCCGCTGTGATTCAAGCAGTAGAAACCGGACAAATTTCCCAGCAACGTATTGACGCATCGGTATTACGCATCCTACAGCTAAAAATTTCTTTAGGTCTGCTTTGATTGGATGACTTTCATGAGATAGCTTTGGTTAGATAGCTTTGGTTAGATAGCAGTGCAGGGTTCTGCATTTTGCGGCAACGAAAGACATCACCGCCTCTCTTTTCAGCAATTTTTATTACTGAAACAACGCGGCCAAATCTTATTATCATCACAATAAAAAGACTAAACAAAAAACCAGTGTTTCATACAGCACATTTGATGCTAGTTGAAACACTGGTTTTTTTATTGTTTTTCTGTGACTCTCTACACTGTTTAAAAAATTACATTGGCCCACAGCAATCCAACCACAATCACTAAAACAACTGCGATACAGATAAAAATACCCGCATATTTATAAATATCGGTCGCTTTTACCCATTCATGATTCGCAAACACAAATGCTGCAATCGGAGATGCAGCCGGTGTCACAAAAGCCAGGTTACAGCAAATGATCAATGTTGCTACAATAGGAAATGCACTCAGTCCCATTACATCCGAAACAGATAAAATAATCGAAACAAAGACTGCCCCAATTACCATATTATTAGCTACATTGGTCAATGCCGTGGCGATAAGCAACGCCACTACCATAAATACTAACGGATGCATACTGGATAAAAACGGCGCCAATGCCCCACTCAAAAATTCTTTAATTCCTGTGGCATCTGAGGTCAAAATGGTGGTAAACGGCAGAATAATTGCCATAATAATTACAATGTCCCAGCTGATACCTTTGGCTGCCATTTTGGTAAAATCCAGCATCGGCTGG
>USPE01000372.1 GCA_900556545.1 uncultured Peptococcaceae bacterium
GCAGCTTTCAAACACTACATTGAAAAAGTAAAGCTGTTCTCCTTTGCATTCTCCAAATCGACAACTGGTGAACCTACATTCCTTCAAGGAGATAATTCGGAGCGTTTCTGTCGGAACGATGCCTCCCTCGAAGTGAATTCCGGCCAAATCGGATTCTTCCTCCACTGCTTGGCGCAAGATGTTTTCCATATCCTTTTGTAAAATCAGCCGCTCTGGCAGGAGCGGGCCGCGGATTTGCAGCATAAAAGACATCCTTTCGATCATCAACCGCAAGCCAACTGCTCTTGTGAATAAGACGGCTGCGATATAAGCATGATTTGGTTGCTTCGTCAAAAAAATAGCGCGGGACGGCAAGCATCCAGCGCTATCGTTTCCCTTATCGGGGAGATTATTTTGTACCAAAAATACGATCGCCGGCATCGCCCAAACCGGGACAAATATAGGCATCTTCATTGAGGCAGCGGTCGATATGTCCGCAATAGATTTCAACATCCGGATGTGCTTTATGCAGCCGTTCTATGCCTTCTGGCGCAGCAATGACGCACAAAAATTTGATGTGTGTGCATCCTCTTTGTTTGATAAAATCCACTGCTGCAGAAGCGGAACCGCCGGTGGCCAGCATAGGGTCTACCAAAATAACCAGACGTTGGTCAATATGTTTGGGTAGTTTGCAGTAGTATTCGTGGGGTTCATGGGTTTGGTGATCGCGGTATAAACCAATATGACCGATTTTGGCGTTGGGAATCAGGGACAGAATGCCGTTAACCATTCCTAAGCCGGCGCGAAGAATTGGTACAATAGCCGGTTTCTTGCCGGAAAGTACAGGGGTTTGGCAAAGTTCGAGCGGCGTTTGAATTTCTGTGAGTTCGACAGGCAAATCCTGTAATGCTTCATAGCCCATTAGCATAGCAATTTCTTCCACTAATTGCCGAAACTGGCTGTTGCCGATATCTTTGCGGCGCAATTGAGAAATTTTGTGCTGAACTAAAGGATGTTCACATTCTTTTACCATTGCAGTGATTTGTTTCATAACAAGTTCTCCTCATATTTAATGTAATTCTGGTAATCAATACCGCATAAAGCCAGCTGTAAAAGCCGCTTTTTACTACGCAGTTTTTCGGCAAAACCAGAGTTGTAAGAAATCTCAGTAAAAATAGTATAACATACAATAGCAGCTTCCAAAACAGTACATGAAAAAAGCCACAGAAAAAACTGTGGCGGAAGTATTATTTGCAGGAAATCATGTTTCCCTTTTGCGAAAGGTGCAGTTCAGTTAAGCCGGTGCAATGGCTGCCCAGCACCTGAACATCCCGGCGTGCTGTAATGGCCGACAAATCTAATGGGGCAGAAAGGCTGCTGCCGTCTATTAAAACCAATGTGCCATGATCAGCGGCAAGGATTTGCTGCTGAATATGAGCCGCGGTACCATCAGTTGGCTTATAATATTGCACACGCTGTAAGCTGTTTTGTAATTTGTCCAATACGGTTGAGCCGATATTTTGCGCCAGCATACTTTCTGTAACAGGAATTTCTTTTTCCTGGTCGTCTGCTGTGGTCAGTGCAGCAAAGGCACGGCGCATCAGCATGGTGTTATCCTGTGCGTACAGTTCTTCTTCATCGACTAAAAACTGCCCATCCTGTACAGTGCTTTTGGCAAACCACATAAATTCCAGATGAGCTGCTTTCAAAGTAATGCGGCTGATTGCATTTATGAATTGATGGGTGTTTTCATTACGTCCGAATGCGGCAAGGGCTGCAATATGGTCAAGCAGCCGCGTGGCCAGAGCAGGATCTTCTGCGACTAAATTGGCATGCAGCGGAAATTGCATGCGTTTCCAGTTCGTTGCGGTAGATTTTTCTCTGTATTCCATTTGTGTAATAAACATGTCAATGCCTCCTTGTGTGGATCTGATACCGGTTGCAGCAAGACAAAAACGTAAATGACAGACAAACCTGGTAAAAGAGTAGGAATTAAGGATAAAAGAAACGCACCTTGCAAATACAAGGTGCGGAATGTTTTAGTTTGCTCTCTGAACCTTACCGGAACGCAGGCAACGTGTGCATACGTTAATTCTCTTTGGTGTACCGTTCACAACAACT
>USPE01000373.1 GCA_900556545.1 uncultured Peptococcaceae bacterium
CCATACATCTTTTCATAGTAACCTTCATATTCACCGGAAACAATTTCAGCAATCCACTGCTGATGTTCCAAATACCATTGAATGGTTTCTTTTATCCCCTGTTCAAAGGTATATAACGGTGTCCAACCTAATTCTGTAGTAATTTTGGCATTATCAATGGCATAACGGCGGTCATGACCTGGGCGATCTTTTACATGCTGAATCAAAGATTTATTCTTACCTAACGCAGCAATAATCAATTTTACAATCTCAATATTCGCTTTTTCGTTATTGCCGCCAATATTGTACACTTCACCATCTTGTCCCTTTTGCAGAACAGTGGCAATCGCACTGCAATGATCCTGCACATGCAGCCAGTCACGCACCTGCATACCATCCCCATACACTGGCAACGATTTATCATGCAGACAATTATGAATCATTAAGGGAATCAATTTTTCAGGAAACTGATATGGGCCGTAATTGTTAGAACAACGTGTAATATTTATCGGCAAGCCATAAGTTTCATGATAAGCCCGCACCAATAAATCAGCACTGGCCTTAGATGCTGAATAAGGACTGTTTGGCAGTAAAGGCATTGTTTCCACAAACATACCCGTTTTACCTAAGGCACCGTAAACTTCATCAGTAGAAACTTGTAAAAATTTTACGCCTTCTCTATATTCTTTTGAATATTTATCGTTTCCGTATACATTCCACGCATTTTTAGCTACATCCAACAAAACCTGTGTACCTAAAATATTAGTTGTTAAAAACAGTTCCGGCTGCTCAATGCTGCGGTCTACATGAGATTCTGCTGCAAAGTTCACTACCGTATCAATATCATATTCTTGAAATAACTGCTCTACTAACTTTTTATCTCGGATATCACCCTTTACAAAATGATACCGTTCTGATTCCTGAATATCACTCAGATTGTTCAGGTTTCCTGCATAGGTCAGCGCATCCAGATTGATAATTTTATCTTCTGTATTACTCAACATATAGTGCACGAAATTGGAGCCGATAAAACCAGCTCCGCCTGTTACTAAAATTGTTTTCATTCCTGCACCTTCTTTTCATTAGCAATGGCCAACAGGTACTGACCATAATCTGTTTTCAAAGTGCTCTGCGCCAATGCAATCAGTTGTTCTTTCGTAATATAACCCATTCTATAAGCAATTTCCTCAATGCAGGCAATATATAACCCCTGCCGTTTTTGTACAGTCCGTACAAAGTTGGATGCCTCGCTCAATCCCTCATAAGTTCCGGTATCCAACCATGCTACACCACGGCCAAGTATCTGCACCTGCAACTGCCCTCTGCGCAAATATTCCTCATTGACTGCTGTAATTTCTACTTCACCACGAGCAGAAGGTTTTACCTGCTTGGCAATTTCAATGACCTGATTATCATAAAAATATAACCCTGGCACTGCATAATTAGATTTTGGTTCTCTTGGTTTTTCCTCTAAGGAAATCGCTTTACCCCTCTTATCAAACTCTACCACACCAAAGGCACTTGGATTCATCACATGATACCCAAAAATGACAGCACCCTGTTCTAAAGAAGCAGCCTGACGCACAGCAGTTGTTAAATAACTGCCGTAAAAAATGTTATCGCCCAATACAAGTGCAACATTGTCATCACCAATAAATCCTTCCCCTAAAATGAAAGCCTCTGCCAAACCATTTGGTTTTTCCTGCACTATATACGAAAACTTCATACCAATCTGTTCACCAGAACCTAACAATTCCTGATACATTGGTAAATCTCTTGGTGTAGAAATAATTAGAATTTCCTTAATACCCGCCAGCATCAAAATTGACAATGGATAATATATCATCGGTTTATCATATACCGGCAGTATTTGCTTGGATACCGCTGTGGTAATGGGATATAATCTTGTCCCACTGCCACCTGCTAAGATGATTCCTTTCATAGTATTGCTCCTTTGTTATTATTATAATAGGCAATTGTATAAGTTTAAAAACTGCTTAACAAAGCTATTTTTTAGCACGTATATTTATACGTCTCCTCCACTGTTTCTAGTATAAACATGCAATTAATGCTGGCATCGCCCTAAAAATGGCGTTTTATTACTTCGACTTTTA
>USPE01000374.1 GCA_900556545.1 uncultured Peptococcaceae bacterium
GTGAAGATAATAAAGAAAAAACAAATATAAATTGTGAAAATGATGTTGATGTCAATTTTTTAATTGTTTTGGCAGTTGTATTGCTTATAGATATTATTTTCTTTATGCAATAAAAAGAAAAAAAGAAAAGAGGAAAATAACGGCAACGAATGAAGAATATTTATGGATATGTATGTTGATCTGGAGATTTCTTTGCCTATCCATCTTTGTCAGACTTGTCTGCCACGATTTGAATAGTTAGCAGAACTCTCTATCTGGAGATGGATTTTCAGTAAAGACGATGCCCTTGTTGTATGTGGAATAATAATTAGAGAATAACATAATAAAAGACCTCCCACATCAGTTGATGCAGGAGGTTTTCTATTTTCCTTAAAAACGAATCCCAAGAACGCCGGATTTTTTTCAGAGGGCAAGGCGGCTTTCAAATTTGTGTAGCGTGGCGTACGAATGGTACGCGAGCAAGCCAATTTGAAAACAACGCAACCATCTGGAAAAAAGACCAGTTCTGACTATTCGTCACGCAAGAATTCCATATAAGGAGTACTATACTTAGTCATAGCGTTTACGATCAGTTCAACCAGACCGCCGTAATGTACGTTGAAACGATCTAAGCGGTAATGTTCAATGATGTCACGCATAGCACCTTTACAGTTGGAGCATGGCGCACAGATGTATTTTGGAACGTCTGTGTTTTCCATTACTTCTGGACCAAATGCTTCCAGAATCTGTTCTAATTTTTTACGGTGCGCAATATTGTTACGCCACTGTGGGAAACTCATGGACTGCATAATGGCAAAACCGGAACCGCCGCCGCAGCAGTAGTTATTTACACCGTGGTCTTTCATTTCATAATATGGCAGACCCATATTACCATAATGACCAGGTTTCATGATCATTTTCAGAATATCACGCTGTGGTTTTACAATCCCCATCTGACGAACATAGTTACATGGGTCATGCAGAACAACTGGGAAGTCGTTACGGTTTGGATCAATTTTGTAAGTGCCGGCTTTTACCAAATCGCGCATCAGAGGCAGGAAGCTCTGTACTGGTACACGATCGCTGCCTGGATAGTAACGGTCAGCCATAATGGCAGCAGCTTTGTGGGCATGACCACATTCTGCAATCACAATTCGTTTTACGCCCAGCTTTTTCGCAACTTCGTTCTGTTTGATGGCTACTTTTTTACACTGGGCATCATCGTACCACAGACCGTAGTTTACGTTGTCATAACCGCAAATATCACTGGATAAGGTCCAGGATAAACCAGCTTCCTGGAACAGCATGGTGAATGCCATTGGGTTTTCAGGCCATGCGTTAAATTCACCGGCGTTGTGCAGCAGCAGGATATCAGCGCCTTCAACGTCCATTGGAGTTTTATATTCTGTGGTGCCTTCACCGAACAGGTCGGTAGCATCTTCGTCCAGGAATTCTACAGTATCCAGGAATGGAACTTTGCTCATACCGGTGGAAGAACCGGTTTTCAGCTGTAACTGTGTCCCTTTTTCATGCAGTGGTTTTGGAGCATACCCCAGTTCCTGGCTGAAAATTTTACGGATTTCACGAGCAATTAAGCCGTTATCCAGAGCCAGAGGACAGGTTTGTGCACAGCGGCGGCACAGGTTGCAGCGGTAGGACAGTTCGCCTAAACGGGCAACAGTTTCCCAGTTTAAATCAATATCCCCGCCGATAAATTTAACAACGACATCATTTTTCCCGCCTGGGATCAATTTGCCATTTTTGTCAAAGTATTTTTTTACAATCATACGCAGTACTTCTGCACGATAGGTAGGACGATACAGTTCATTGCGGTTGGATGCTTCAAAAATATGACAGGCATTGGAACAGGTATTACATTTTGCACAGTATTCCATAGTCAGGTTTAATACCTGCATAATCCCGCCATTGGTATCGCAGGACAGCATTTTTTCAACGCCGCGCAGGAATTTCTGAACCAGTTCGTCTTTTTCTTCCTGCGTTTGAGGTCTTAAAAATGTATCAATAGCGATAAAGCCATCCAGTTCGCTGTTGTATTTTTCATTCCAGTCTGCTTTTGGAGCTTTGAAGCCCGGTTC
>USPE01000375.1 GCA_900556545.1 uncultured Peptococcaceae bacterium
CAGAAAGGGGGATTTTTATGACAACGATCAGTCTTCGTTTGGATGATGATATGAAAAAAGAATTAGACCAAATGTGTGAAGAGATGGGCATGAATTTAACTACCTTTTTTATGATTTATGCCAAAAAAGCATTGCGTGAGCGGAGAATTCCGTTTGAAATCGCAGCACCGGCAGATCCTTTTTATAGTGAAACCAATATGGTACAATTGAGAAAATCCGGTCAACAAATAAAAGATGGTAAGGTAGTAGTGAAATCCATGGAAGAACTGGAGGCTATGGAACTTGAGTAAGATTACATTTGCGGAAGATGCCTGGGAAGAATATCTTTACTGGCAGATGCAGGATAAGAGAACATTGAGAAAAATCAATGGACTTTTAAAAGAACTTAAATAAACGATTTTGCAGCAGGGGCGGATTTTTCCGGCTCTGCTTTTTTTATAGCCTATTGTTTCTGTGGGCATTTTAGGGTAAAATGAGTGATTAGAGTTAGTCTTTGAAGAAGATATTAGGAGCTGAAATGATGCGAGATTGGATTGAAGATCATTTGTTGGGAAAGGTGGAAAAACCGCTGCGT
Organism: uncultured Peptococcaceae bacterium; assembly: GCA_900556545.1. Classification (GTDB taxonomy): domain Bacteria; phylum Bacillota; class Peptococcia; order Peptococcales; family Peptococcaceae; genus UBA7185. The sequence goes on from USPE01000375.1 coordinate 575, forward strand.
TATCAGGGCAATGAGATGAACGCGGTGCATAAGGACTGGGACAGTACAGTTCTGCGTATGGTGTTTGCTTTCCCCGATGTTTATGAAATTGGGATGTCCCACTTGGGGCTGAGTATTTTGTACCATCAGGCCAATGCCCAGCCTGATTATTTGATGGAGCGGGTGTTTGCGCCATGGACCGATATGGAAGGGCTGATGCGGGAAAACAACATTCCGCTGTTCAGTCTGGAAAGCTACCGTCCGGTAAAGGAGTTTCACGGCATTGGGTTTACGCTGCAATATGAGATGAGCTACAGCAACATTTTAAATATGTTGGATTTGGCCGGTATCCCCTTGCGCTGGTGGGAACGGAACGATGATGACCCGCTGATTTTTATGGGCGGTCCCTGCGCGTATAATCCGGAACCGCTGGCTGATTTTGCCGATGTAATTCTGGTTGGCGAAGGGGAAGAAATGAACCTGGAATTTTATCAGGTGTGGGCCGATCATCTGCGCGCCCACAATGGCAAGATGAATAAAAAAGAATTGCTGGATGAAGTGGTGAAGATAGAGGGTGCTTATGTGCCGCGGTTTTACGATGTGGCTTATGATGATGCGGGGCATGTGCTGTCGGTTACGCCTAATCATCCTGATGCGCCGGCAAAGATTGTGAAACGGTATTTGCAGCACATGGATCATGCATTTTTTCCGGAAAAGCCTATCGTGCCTTATATGGATGTGATTCATGACCGTGCTATGCTGGAAGTGCAGCGGGGCTGCACCAGGGGCTGCCGGTTTTGTCAGGCCGGCATGCTGTATCGTCCGGTGCGGGAAAAAACAGTGGACGAGCTGCAGCAGCAGGCCCGCAATATTTTGTATCACACCGGGCACAATGATTTGTCGCTGACATCGCTCAGCACCAGTGACTACACCTGTGTGGATGTATTGCTGCGCAGTCTGATTGCCGAAATGCAGCCGCAGAATATCAGCGTGTCGCTGCCATCGCTGCGGGTGGACAACTTTTCCATGAATCTGGCCAATGAAATGCAAAAAGGGAAAAAGACCGGCCTGACCTTTGCGCCGGAAGCCGGCACTCAGCGTCTGCGGGACGTTATTAATAAAGGGGTGCTGGAAAGCAATTTGGACAGTGTAGCCCGTATGGCTTTCAGCAATGGTTGGAGCAAAATTAAACTGTATTTTATGATGGGCTTGCCCACCGAAACCGATGAGGATCTGGACGGCATTGCTGCGCTGGCCTATAAGGTACTGCAGATTGGCGATGAGATTCGGCGGGAGCAGGGCGGTAAAGGCCCCGCGCCGCAGGTAACTGTCAGTGTGTCCGGCTTTGTGCCCAAACCCTTTACGCCTTTTGAATTTGAACCGCAGGTGCGGGGTGAGGAACTGCGCCGCAGACAGCGGTATCTGCGGGATAAAATTAAGCACAAACGGGTCGCTTACCATTATCACGACAGCCAGGTGAGCTATATTGAAGCCATTT
>USPE01000376.1 GCA_900556545.1 uncultured Peptococcaceae bacterium
GCAGGGTTGGCTATCCTTGTTTTGCTTTGTGCTTCTCTACCGTACATGAGCATTAGCTCCGGGATTGTCATTTCCATATCCTTCCAAAAGGTTAATCACGCCCCATGCGCCCAAACCGGCGCCCAGCGCAACAACCAAGATCTGCAGGGTATCAATAGCAGAAGTGAAAAAACTCATATTAGGGTAATTACCTCCTTATCAAATGAAAAATGATAGTGTTGTGGCCGTTTTTGGCCTGAAACGCAAAAAAACCGCCCGCTGCTTGAAGAAAAAACAAACAGCGGGCGGCGAGCGCAGGCGTATATCCTGCGGACTGTGAGTAAATTCAGGAGAATCACGGCTCCTTACCAATAGGCACCTCCATTCTTTATAAATCCACTCCATCAAAGCGAACCAATCCTGTGATAGAAAAGATTATTTAGACGAAAAAAGCAGGAAATCAAAAAGATTTCCTGCTGAATAGCGCCGCCTGAAGCGACTTAGATTATGCTTCTATAATGTGTATATACTGCCACTTTCCATCAATAGCAGTTTTCGATGGATTGTTTATTCATACTTTCTTTTGAACAGTGTAACGGACAGTACATAAGACAGTACGAAAAGAACGATTACACTGATAAAGCCGATTGCCATGCTCAAATCAAAGTTTTCTACAATAAATCCCATGATTGCGTTGTTTGTCACTCTGGACCAAATTCCGAGCACGACCAGCAGGATAATCAGAATGAACATCACCGCAAATCCTGCATTGACACCCAACCAATAGTTAGATGGCAAAATAAAGGCAAGGAACAGCAGCACAACACAGAAAGAGGCTACCGACAAGAAAAGATAAAACCCATATTGATATGCCGGAAAGCAGAAATAGGAAATGGTGTTTACTACAAGTGCAACGCACAATCCAATGGTAGCACCGATCCCTGCAAAGGCATACCGGCTGGTAACGATTTGCTTTTTGGAAAGTGGCAGAGCAACGGCATATTTACCCCATTTCCACTGTTCATCGGAGTTTGCAAGAGTAATAATCATAGAAGCAATTTCCAACGGAACAAGAAGAAAGCTGATGTAAATAGAGCCAGCTCCTTCCAGAATAATCATCAGCGCTGCGATAATGGCAAGATCCATGATAAGGCGGGCAATCCCGTATTTTTTCTTGACTGTCAAAAAGTCTTTTGTCAGTAACCCTTTCATTTCATTTCCCCCTTTACATAGAACAGCATAATTTCTTCAATCGTGGCTGGCCCGACGATTGCATTGGGATATTGTTTTGCAGCCTTGTTGCGATCTTTGACCAGAACCTTAAATTGATAATCCTCCTTGCGATAGGCAACGATTTCAGATTTATCAAGTACATCAAATATAGCTGCACCACAATTTAAGATCCCATAATTGTCGATCAGTTCATCTTTCTCATGGGAAAAGATCAGTTTCCCTTTATGGATGAAAGTGATATAGTCTGCAACCTTCTCCAAGTCGCTGGTGATATGCGAAGATACCAAAACAGAGTGGTTTTCATCCTGCACAAAATCAATAAGCATATCCAGCACATCATCGCGGATGATAGGGTCCAGACCGCTGGTGGCCTCGTCCAAAATCAGAAGTTCAGCGTTATGAGATAATGCCACAGCGAAGGCCAGTTTCACTTTCATGCCTTTGGAGAAGTCTTTGATCTTCTTATCTTTTGGCAATTCAAACTTTTCAAGGTGTTGACGGTAGGTTTTCCAATCCCAGCCGGAGTAGATACCAGACATGAATTTTCCAATCTCCTCTGGCGTGAAAATATCGGGAAAGTGGTTCTCATCAAATACAACGCCCAGCTTATCCTTAATCCCAAGTTCGTCAGCGATATGGTCTTTACCAAAGATGAGGACTTGACCGCCGCTTTTCTGCGTCTCATTCAAAATGCAGTTGATAGTCGTAGACTTGCCAGCTCCATTTTCGCCTATCAACCCCATAATTACGCCGCGGGGCAAAGCAAAACTCACTTTATCAAGGACAAAGTCGCCATAGTCTTTCGATAATTCTCGGATTTCTAAAACATTATCG
>USPE01000377.1 GCA_900556545.1 uncultured Peptococcaceae bacterium
GATGCTATTATAATGGTAACAGTAACAATTACTAATATTAAAAAAGGAGATAGAATATGAATTTAAAAGGTACAAAGACAGAAGCAAACTTACAGACAGCATTCGCAGGAGAATCCATGGCAAGAAATAAATATACCTATTTTGCATCCAAAGCAAAGAAGGACGGATATGTTCAGATTGCCAATATTTTTGAAGAAACAGCAGCAAATGAAAAAGAGCATGCAAAGATGTGGTATAAGCTGTTAAACGGCGGTGCAGTCGGAAGCACGATCGAGAACTTGAAGGCTGCGGCTGAAGGCGAGAACTATGAGTGGACCGATATGTATGCGACCTTTGCAAAGGAAGCAAAAGAAGAAGGCTTTGACCAGATCGCAGCATGGTTTGAAGGGGTAGCGGCAATTGAAAAAGAACACGAAGAACGCTATCTGAAATTGCTGGAAAACATAAAAGCAGGAACTGTATTCAAAGCGGAACAACCGGTAAAATGGCATTGCGGCAACTGCGGTCATGTTTACGAAGGTACCGAAGCTCCGGGTGTATGTCCTGTATGCAATCATCCGCAGTCCTATTTCCGCGTAAAAGCTGAAAACTATTGATGATTAAGATAACAGTGTGCAGCTGTTGTCGCTTGTTGATATGATAAAAAAGTAAAAAGAATATAAAAAAAGAATGTAACATAAAACAGCATGGCAAGAAATTTTTATTTTCCTGTCATGCTGTTTGTTGTTTATAGCCTGTTTTTTATAACCAGGAAAAGCCGCAGAAAATCATCGAACCTGCAATGATTTTCCGCGGCTTTTTAGATGCTGGAAAAAAACAAAACTTATTTTTCGTCTTTTACAAAGATGAATGTCAGGACAAGGGCGATGAACATCATTGCCGCTGCGCCCAGATAAGCCATGTTGATTCCGTGAATTTGCGCAGGGATAGAGGCCGGGTCAATAGAAGACGCAACCACAATGGACATGACGGTGATTAAAACCGCAGTACCCAAAGAACCGGCAACCTGACGGAATGTGTTGGCAATGGCAGTACCGTGGGCGATGACTCTGTTTTCCAAAGCATTGATACCCCAGGTATTGATTGGCATATTGACCAGCGATAACCCGATCATACGAACGGTGTACACAAAGGCCAGATAGAAAATAGAAGTATTTTCGTCCATGGTAGCCATCGGCAGGGTAAAGACAGTAACAATGATCAATCCGGGGATGGCCAGCACTCTGGGGCCGAATTTGTCAAACAGCCGTCCGCTGATTGGACTCATAACAGCCATTACAATCGAAGCAGGGAGCATAATTAAACCGGAAACGCTGGCGCTGTAGCCGCGGATGGTCTGAATATAAATTGGATTTAAAATACCGCCCACTACCAATGCTGCATTGATCAGCATACTCAGAACAACAGATACCATAAACTTGTGATTGCTCAATACCCGCACATTCAGCAACGGTTCATCCATATGCAGCTGTCTGTGAATAAAGCAGAATAAGGCGATGGCACCGACTGCCATAGTAATCATAACTTCCAGATTGAAGCCGTAAGAACCGATGGAGCTGAAGCTGTACAGCAAACCGCCGAACCCTAAAGTAGACAGGATAACAGAAGGGATATCCAGCTTTGGATTAGAGGTTTCACCCAGGTTTTCCAGATAAAAATAGGCAACTACAATTGTCAGAATTGCCAGTGGTGTAATGCCGTAAAAGAGCATATGCCAGTTGAAAGCGTCAATGACAAAACCGGCGATTACAGGACCAACGGCAGGCGCAAACCCCATTACCAGCCCAATCATGCCCATGCCGACACCGCGGTATTTTTTGGGCAGTGTCCACAACATGATGGTCTGCCCCATAGGCATCATCACACCGGCACCTGCCGCCTGCAGGATACGGGCCAGTAAAATAACCGGAAAACTGGTAGAAATGCCGGCAATAAAAGTGCCGAGGGTAAAAACTCCCATAGAAATAAAAAACAACTTTCTGGTTGTAAAGCGATCTAATAAATAAGCAGTTACAGGAATCATAATACC
>USPE01000378.1 GCA_900556545.1 uncultured Peptococcaceae bacterium
AACTGCCGGTGTAGGCGCCAGAGATAAATCCACGATACCAAAAGGCACACCCAAACGGCGAGCCGCTTCACGGCCAACCAATTCCCCGGTACGAGTGACTTTAAAAGCAGTGTGCTTAATGGTAGTTGCCAGTTCTCCAAAGGAAGCATTAGGTATCTTACGCACTGCGTTCAGCACTACGCCCGGTCCGCTGACGCCTACGTTTAATACAACTTCCGGTTCGCCGACACCATGGAATGCGCCCGCCATAAAGGGATTATCCTCTACTGCATTACAGAACACAACCAGCTTGGCGCTGCCCAGGCCATCATTATCCGCAGTTAAATCCGCGCTTTCTTTTACTACCTGTCCCATCAAACGCACCGCATCCATATTAATGCCGGCACGGCTGGAACCAATATTGACAGAAGCGCAGACAAAGTCGGTTTCTGCTAACGCCTGCGGAATGGAACGAATCAGCTTTTCATCCCCTTTGGTCATCCCTTTTTGCACCAAAGCGGAAAAGCCGCCGATAAAGTTGACACCCACTTCTTTTGCCGCTGCATCCAATGTTTTTGCAATTTTCACATAATCCGGCGCGTCACAGGCATCAGCCACAATGGCAATGGGTGTAACGGAAATACGCTTATTGATAATGGGAATGCCGTAATCCTCGGCCACTTCCTCCCCAATTTTTACCAAATCTTTGGCATAGGTAGTAATCTTTTTATAAATCCGGTCACAAACCACATCAATATCATTATGGGCGCAATCCCGCAGGGAAATTCCCATGGTAATGGTTCGGATATCCAGATTTTCTGATTCAATCATATTAATAGTTTCTAAAATTTCTTCATTGGAAATCGAAATTGGCATAGTGATAACTCCTCCTTAAATACGGTGCATGTACTGGAAAATTTCCTCATGCTGACAGGAAATAACCACGCCATATTTCTGTCCCAACAGCCCCAACTGCTCCCGCAATTCACTAAAGCTAACGGTTGCATCGGTAAGATCTACAATCATAATCATTGTAAAGAACTCTTGCAAAATGGTCTGACTAATGTCCAGAATATTCACTTCCCAACCGGATAATGCACCGGAAACTGCAGCGATAATACCTTTTCTATCTTTTCCCACAACTGTTACAACAACACGGTTTTTGTTTGTTTCCATGATTTTTAAACCTCCAAATAGTAATATTCTTATTATAGTATAGCCTTTGTCAAAAAGCAATCACCCAGATCTGCTGTATACAGTGTTCAAAAAAGAATTCTGATATCTTTCGTTGCCAGCAGAAAATGAATCACATTATACAAAACAGGTATAAAATCATCAAACTAAATGAAAATCTACATCATATGCATCGTCAATAAAAATATATGGATACTGATGCTGTTCACACAGCTCTAAATAATGCAGGTTTTCCGCAAGTACCGTATCTATGGTACACCAGCTGTCATCCATGCGCTGCTCAATCACGTCAGCATATTCCTTTATATCAGAAAAGTTTTGCATAATATAGCGCTGGCTCATAACAAGACAACAGTATACGATGTCCTTTAACGCCTTCTCATTAAAATCTTTTTCCCAGCCAAAAGGAATATACGCACCCTCTATAATAAGGTTTTGTTCATTTTCAATGGCAGTTTTTATGATTTCTCTGAGAATGGGCCAGAGATACTGCTCCAACGCAGCATCGTCCTCCGGTGTGAGCATTGTCTGCTTGCTGCGAATCAATCCCATTTTTAAGAGGTCGATAGATAAATAGGGATACTGATATCGCGCAAGAAGTTTTTGCGCCAGCAAAGTTTTACCTGTGTGAGAAGCGCCGGTAATCAAAACAATCATGCTATCATCTCCTGCAAATTTAAATTTATTTCCACGATCCAAGCGGCACTGTCTGTTTTCTGCAAAACCAATCAGAACAATACTGCAATAATAAACTGCACCAATGGAATACTGCCCAGACAGGCAATGGTGCCCACAAAGACGGTTTCGGCGGCAACTCGCTCATCACCGCCATAGGTGCGGG
>USPE01000379.1 GCA_900556545.1 uncultured Peptococcaceae bacterium
ATACGAAGCGGGCGCCATGCCTCAGCAGGAATATCAGCGTTTGGAACAAGCGGTAGAAAGTGCGCAGAACTTATGGAATGCAGCCATTGTTCAGGTAGACACAGCGCAGCAGCAGGTGGTGCTAGTGTCCAAAAATGGCGATAAGCATGCCGTAAAAGCAGCGCAGGCAGCAGTTGCCCAGGCCGAAAGTCAACTGAAACAGGCCAAAGAAGCATTGCAGGATTGTACCATTGTGGCAGGCTGCAACGGTACGGTAATCAGTGCCAATTACACCAACGGTGCTGTTGTAACACCGGGGAGTGATGTGGTGGATATCAGTGATCAGGACCAGGTATATGTAGTTACCTATCTGCCGGTAGAAAAGCTGTCTGCCATTACATATGGGCAGACCATGTCGGTATTGACAGAAGACGGCGCTTCTTATCCGGCAGCAGTGGCTTATATAGATGTGAAGGCGCAGTATACGCCGGAAGAATATCGAACAGCCAGTCAGAAAAATCAGGAGCAGGTAAAAATAAAGCTTCAACTGGAGGAATCCAATGAGCTGAAACCGGGACAAACGGTGCAGATTGAGATGGAGCCGACAGCAGAGGCTGATGACCAATCATAAATAAAATATAACAAACAATACCCGCAAACGGTAACATGACTGTTTGCGGGTATTGTTTAACTGTTTTGGATAATAGGAATCAATTCTGTCAAAGAAGCAATCAGATAATCAGGCGCAGATTGCAAAAGTCTGTCCTGGGGGATAACCGAGTAGGTGACCGCTGCTGTTCTGCAGCCGGCGCTAGCGCCGCAGGTAATATCATAAGGACTGTCGCCAACCATAATGGCCTGCTGGGGCTGTAGCTGCAGCTGGGCAAGCGCTGTCAAAGCCGGTTCCGGATGAGGCTTATGCTGCATGGTGCGTTCCGGTGTCATAATACAGTCAAAATAATGGGCGATGTGAAACAGTTTAAAATCTCGCTGTATGCCCGGCAGCAGTTTGGAAGTGACCACTGCCATAGGAATCTGCATGGCGGATAAGTGCTGCAATGTTTCCTCTACACCGGGAAACAGCGTGATCAAATGCTCGTTGTGCCAGCTGTAGTCCAAAAAAGCCTGCAGCAGCGCATCGGCCCGTTCACCGGCCAGGTTGAACATAATTTGCTTTAACGGAATGCCAAAGGTTTGGGTCAGTTCTGCTCTGGACATATTGGTATGTAATACGGTGTCCAGCGCATATTCAAAGCTTTGCATATTTAATTCATTGGTGTCAATTAAAGTGCCGTCCGAGTCAAACAGCACGCCTTTTAATTTCATGATGTGTTCCTTTCCTTTGCGGAATGCTGTGTTACAGTTCCAAATATTGAATCATGCCGGGCCCCAGTTCGTCGGTAGGGCGGGCAATAAAACCATGCTTCTGGTAAAAAAGTTCTCGCCCTTTGGCGCACATCAAATCCAGCATCATGGTGGTGTCAGGCAGTCCCAGAGAGGCCGCATAGGCAATCAGCCGTTCAATGAGCATAGAGCCGATTCCGTGAGATTGAATATCCGGCACCACAATCAGATCCTGAATATAACAGATAACTGCGCCATCACCGACCAGACGGCCCATACCTACCAGTTGGCCGTCATGATAGGCAGCCAGCACATAAAGGCTGTTGTCCAGTGCCTTTTGTGCCTGTGGGATGGATAGTGGTTTCCAATTCACCTGCTTTCTGAGATGCAGATACTGCTCCACAGTAATGTGATTTTCCTCAAAGGTTATCATAATGGCGGTCACTCCAGTAAAAATTCAGTTTGTTTGATAAAGTGATTCGATAGGGTAATATGGTAAGACCATACAGTACGGTTATTATTTTCGTTGAAATAGTGTTATATTTCAATCTTTTTCTGTTTTTTGCTGGAATCTATAAGTGATTTCTATCAGCCGTTCCAAAGAAACGCTGGTAATCATTTTTCAGCATGGATATGAATGACAGCTTGGAATGGTTGGTGTCAACGGCAAACATATAAAA